>DATMZL010001322.1:0-2652 GCA_035607075.1 Polyangia bacterium | reverse complement strand
CGTCGCCATCGAGAAGGGGCCGTCGTACCCGCTCGGGCCGATCACGTTCACCGGCAACCACGCGCTGAAGACCGAGGAGATCGACCCGATGTTCCGGCACGCGGCCTGGTACTACGCCTGGCTGCGTCCGGTCCCGTTCACGCAGAAGCAGCTGCGCGCCGACATCGAGGCGCTCGAGAAGCGCTACCGCGAGCTCGGCTACTTCGGCGCGCGTGTGACGACGGACTTCTCGATGCAAAAGAGCCTGGACCGCATGGCGAAGAACGTTCGCCTCTCCGTCCAGATCAACGAACGCAAGAAGATCACTGTCGCCTTCGAGGGTAACAACCAGGTCTCGTCGTCCACGCTGCGCGACGAGCTGACGCTGCTGACGCGCGGCTCGTACGACGACTTCGAGGTCACCTCCAGCGCCGACGCGATCCAGCGCTTCTACCAGGCGGACGGCTATTTCTTCGCGCGCGTCGACTGGCGCCGCGAGCGGCTGTCCGCCGACGAGGAACGGGTCGTGTTCACGATCGACGAAGGCCCGCAGCTGCGCGTGCGCGGCATCGAGTTCGCGGGCAACAAGGCGATGTCGAGCGGCGAGCTGGCCGACGTCGTGTCGGTGCGCAAGTACCCGCCGCTCGGGCTCGGCTCGGGTGGTTACGTCACCGGCAAGCAGATGGAGCAAGACGTCGAGCGCATCGTCGACCACTACAAGGGCAAGGGCTTCCTCGAAGCGCAGGCGCACGCCGAGGCCGCGACGTCGCAGTCCGCGCTGGGCCAGCTGGGCGCGGTCGCCGCCGGCGCCGAGACGGTCTCGCGCGACGCGCGGAACATCTTCGTGCGCTACACGATCGAGGAGGGCCCGCGCCTGACGCTGGCGAGCGAGGACTTCCGCACCGCCGCCGGCGAGCCCCTGCCCTACGACAAGAAATTTCTCATCGAGAGCGTCACCACCCGGCCCGGCGACGCGTACACGCCGCAGGCGATCCGCGAGGACGGGCGGCGGCTGGAGCGCCTGCTCGGCGACGCCGGCTATCCGACGTCCAGCGTCGACCCGGACGTCAACCGCGAGGGCGATCGCGTCAGCCTGACCTGGGTGCTGAAGCTGGGGCCGCGCATGCGGGTCGGGCCGATCTTCGTGCGCGGCAACTTCAAGACCACGCCCGAAACGATCCTGGAGCAGATCCCGCTGCAGTCGGGCGGCTACCTCACGACGACCGCGGTCGAGCGCGGCCAGCGCAACCTCGGCTTCCTGCAGCTGTTCAACAACGCGACGCCGATCTCGTTCCCGGGCAAGGACGAGAAGCGCGAGGTCGTGCCGATGGTCGTCGAGGTCGAGGAGCGCTACGAGCAGTACAGCGTGCTGCACGCGGGCGCCGGCGTGTCGACCGAGCAGAAACCGCCCGATTCGGCGCTGCCGTTCGGTGTCTACGTCCGCGGCGGCTACGAGAACCGGAACTTCTGGGGGCACGGCTGGAACGCGGCGGCCAACCTGACGTACGGCACGTCGTTGTTGCGAGGCGATCTGGCGTTCCTCGACCGCCGCTTTTTCGGGACGCTGTTCCGCTTCGACATCACCCTCAACTACCTGCAGCAGGAGACTGCGCGCCTCGGCGACATCAGGTCCGGCGCCGGATCGATCGGGTTTTCGCGCGAGATGTACCCGGGCGTGGACGCGGGGATTCACTACAACCTGCGCAACACCACCCACACCGAGCCGCTGATCCGCGTCGCGGGCCCCGACGAGACGATCACGAACGTTCGGCTCGGCACCACGGTGGGCAGCCTCTCGGCGAACATCGAGTGGCTGCGCATGGACAACCGCCTGGTTCCGACGCGCGGGTTCCGCATCAACGCGCTCGCCGAGCTGGCGTTGCCCGCGCTGTCGGTCCCGCTGCGACCGTTCCCGCTGGACGTCGGCGACGACACGTTCCTGAAGGTCAGCGTGCGATCGCTGTCGGTGATACCGATCGGACGCTTCTTCTTTCTGCGCCACGGCTTTCGTTTCGAGCAGGGCTTCCCGCTGGGCGGCGCGTCGCTGCTGCCCAAGGTCGAGCGGTACTTCGCGGGCGGCGACACGACCATCCGCGGGTTCCAGCTGGATCGCGCGCGCGTCGAGGTCGTGCGCTACCGCGATCCGGCGCTCGCGACAGGGATGATCGATCGCGTCGACTACCAACCGCTGGGCGGCAACCTGCGCATCCTGCAGAACATCGACCTCCTGTTTCCGATCAGCCCGCCGTGGTTCGGATCTGTGTTCCTCGACAACGGCGTCGTCGCCGATTCGCTGGACGGGCTGTCAGCGCGCGCCTTCCGCCACGGCGTCGGCATTTCGCCGCTTTTGATCCGGCTGCCGATCGGCGACGTCAGCCTCGCCTGGGGCTGGCCGCTGGATCCCGGACCGGGCGACACCAAGATCGGCGTCTTCCACGTGAACGTCGGCCTGCTGTTTTAATCGGGACCCTGGGAGGGTCCCGAACCCGCTCGACGCGATCTGATCCCCTCGCCCCGCGAAGCGGGGAGAGGGTTAGGGGGGTTAGGGTGAGGGGTCCGACGCCCTTATTTCTTCACGGCGCGGCGCGAGAGGCGGTCGGCGCGGCGGCTGATGATCTCGTGGTCGGGAGCGTCGGGCGCCAGCTTCAGGTAGCGGCGCAGCGCTCGCACGGC
>DATMZL010000976.1:0-2261 GCA_035607075.1 Polyangia bacterium | reverse complement strand
GCGCGCGGGCCCCCATGTCGGAGATCGAGAACAGATAGGGGAACGTGCAGCGCAGGCTCCCCTGCCGCAGCAGATAGCTCCAGAGGTTGGCGGGCAGGTACGACGGCGAGGAGCCGAACGCGATCCAGGTCAGCTGGTAGTGCCTGCCGAAATCGAGCCAGGCGTCGAAACGCAGCTTGTTGTAGGTCAGCAGCAGAACGACGCCGATCGCGATCGGCGTTCCCAGCCACCCGAGGGCCAGCGCCCGCAGGCGCCAGCGGCTGGCGTCGCGCGGCGCGATCAGCCAGCACGTCACGACCGCCAGCACCGCGACGGCCGGCGCGATCGACGCGCGACAGCCGACGGCGGCCACCCAGCACGCCCCCGCCAGCGCCAGCCGCGAGCGCTGGCGCCCGACGACCGACACCGCGTCGAACGCGAACAGCAGACCCGCGATCAGGAACGCGTGCCCGCCGACGATGGCGGCCTCGTACACGCCCGCGCGCGCCAGGTTGTAGGGCGTCGGGTTCGCGAAGGCGAACACCGCGACCGCCGCCGCCACGAGGAGCCCGGGCAGCGCCGGGAAAAGGCGCCGGTGCATCCGGTCGATCAGCAACAGACCTGCCAGCGCCTGCACGCTCGCCAGCGCGAACACGACGACCTGGTCACCGACGCGCGCGTGAACGCGGAACACCGTCTTGAAACCCGCCAGCAGCAGCGCCGGCACGGGGCCCCAGTAGAGGTAGTAGTGGCCGTTGTAGAGGCTCGCGTCCCAGTACCAGAGCGACTTCCACGCGGGATCGAACGGGTTCGCCTTCGCCAGCAGCGCCGCCGCCGGTTCGATCGCGAAGTGCAGGTGCCCGGCCCGGAACCCCTCCGCCTGATCGTCGAGGAACGTCAGATACGTCGGCCAGTGCGTGAACCGGCCGGCCGACACGAAGAACACATACACGACCTCGATCGCCGCGAAGCCGGCCGCCAGCGCCAGCCACCGGCGCCGCTGCAGCAAGCCGGAAAGCCGCGCGCTAAGCCGCGACATCGCCGGCATGGTCGGGGTCGGGCCTGCGCTTGAAGACGAATGCAAGCGCCGCTGCGGCGGGCAGCGCGCTCAGCGCGACGACAGAAAGCAGAAAGCGCGGGCCGTAACTGGAGACGTTCCACTGCTCGTACTTCGCGAACATCGCCAGCTGGGCGGCGCACGCAGCGCCTACGAGGATCGCGTCGGCGCGGGCGCGGCGAAACACCGCGACCAACCCCGGCAAGGCGATGAGCACGGGCGGCGCCGCGACGAACAGGCCCATCCGCGCGTCCGTCAGCTGCGTCCACAGGCCACGCCAGAACGGAATCGTGAAGAACGTCCGGTGCGACGGCTCCACGACCCAGCGCGATCGCTCGACGATCATCACGCGGTCGTACGGCGTCACGAACGGCGACCCGAACATGTGCCAGTTGAGCCCCAGCAGCCCCACGACCGGAACCGCCGCCGCGCAGGCGAAGCGCAGCAGGCTGCGCCAGTCGCGCTGCACCAGCAGCGCCGCCGCGACCACCAGGAAGAACACCGCGTTCGTCCACTTCGCCCACAGCGAAAGCCCCAGCAAGACGCCCGCCGTCAAGCTCCGCTTGTAGAGCAACGCCACGATCGCGCCCGCGACGAGCAGCGTGGACAGGACGTCGGGCGCGAAGTTGTAGGCGACGGGACGAAGCAGCGTCCCGAAGGCGAACCACAGCATCAGCGGGAACGCGACCGCATCCGGCGCGTAGCGGCGCGCGCCCAGCCACATCACCAGCACCAGCGCGCAGAGCTGCAGCAGGTTGAACGCCAGCAAGCCGAAGTCGCCCGCGACGACGTAGAACGGCAACGCCGCGACGGCGAGCAGGATCGGATGCTTCGGGTAGAACGCGCCGTTGCGGCCCATCGCGACGTTGCCCGGCAGCGCGTAATGGCCCTGTACGAACAGGTTGTTCTTCACGTCGAGATCACCGTCTTCGAGCAGTGAGACCAGGGTTGCGCGATAGTAGGCGCAGTCGCCGATGAGGAACGTGGGATGATCGAGACGCCCGGGGCCTTCCTGGCGGTGCCGCTCGACGCCGTAGCGAGGAACCACCTCGTTCAGCGTCCAGCCCAGCAGCACGATCGCCGCCAGCACGACCGCGACGGTCGGCGTCCGCGACCACAGCGCGCGAACGGCTTCCAGCGATCGAGCGACGCGGCTCATGTGGCCGGCAGTGTATCGTGCGCGGCGGCCGGCAAGCGATGAGCGACAGGCAAAACTGGTTCAAGC
>DATMZL010000092.1:0-3992 GCA_035607075.1 Polyangia bacterium | reverse complement strand
CGCTGCTGATGTACGCGAGCTGTGGTTGGTTCTTCGACGACGTCGCCGGACTCGAAGGCCCGCTGGTCATCCGGATGGGCGCGCATGCGCTGGATCTGCTGGCCGGCGTCGGCGGCAAGCCGCCGACACGCCAGGTTCTGGACGTGCTGGCCGAAGCGAAGAGCAACCGGCGCGAGTCAGGAACCGGCGCCGACGTTTTCCGGCGCGTCGCGCTCGATCGCGTCACGGTCGCGCACGCGGTCGCGGGCGCGGCGCTGGCCGACGACGTCGGCGCGCCGCGCGTCGACGTTGGTTGGGACGTCACGCTGTCGGCGACGAAGACGGCGAAGCGCGGGACGCGCGCGTCGCGCGGCTCGGCCCGCGCCATCCACACCCGGTCCGGAGCGGAGGACGACGTGACCTTCACGGCTCAGGCGGGCTCGGCGAGCGCGCTGGTCGCCAAGGTCGGGACCGAAACGTTCGCGATCGCAGATCTCGATGCCGAGACGCGGGCCGCCCTGATCATGGCGGAGCTTCCCGAGATGTTGCCGGGCGTGCACGACCCGAAGGTCTTCGCGCTCATGGTCGAGGCGGCACGCGAATTGCCGCCGGACGGCGAGACGCCGGAAGGCGTGGCGCGGCGCTCCGCGTTGACGCGGGTGTTGCTCGCCGCGCTGGATGGAACGCCGTCGGCGGCGAGCTTGCGGCTCGCGGGCGACCTCTTCGATATCCTTGCGCTTCCCGACGCGGCGCCGGACCGGCGTCTGCTCGAGGAGCGCGTCTGGGCCCTGTGCGCGCACGGGCGTCCGAGCGGGCCGCTGAAGACGCTCGCCGAGAAGGTTGGGATCGCGTCGAAGTCACACCCGTGACGTTCGGCGCCCGCGGGAATTGGGGTTGTCGGACAATGTCTCTGAGATATGCTGACTCGCCGGACGATGAGGCCTCGCCGGTTGAAATTGTCCCCTGTGCTCTGGCTGGCGGCCGCCGCGGCCGGGTGCGGGAGCGGCGGCTCGCTGAAGGTCACGAAGATCTCCGTAGCGGCTGACCAGCCTGCGAACGTCGCCGTCTACGTCGACGTGAAGGACAAGCTGGGGCGGCCGATTCCGGGGCTGCAGGAGAAGAACTTCCGCGTCTACGAGGACGGCAAGCTGGTCACGACGTCGAAGGGGAAGCGGACGCTCCTCGAGCCGAAGCTGTTCGACACCCGCTACGTGTTGCTGCTGGTGGACATGAGCGGGCCCATCGTCGATTCGGAAGATCTGCCCGACCTGACCAACACCATCGCCGGCTTCGTCGATCACGTCGGCGCCACGCACGAGATCGCGGTGGGCGCCTTCGACGGCAACGACGAGGTCGTGCCGTTCCTCGGCTATGCCGGTACGGCGGAGACCAAGAAGGTGACGGAGGCGATGCGAAAGTTCCGCCCGCGCAGCCGCAACTCGAACCTGAACGGCGCCGTGTACCAGGGCCTGCACTCGCTGCGCGACCGCCTCAATCAAGCGTCGGCGGCGCAGAAGTCGGCGATCCTGGTGATCTTCACCGATCGCGGCGAGCTGTCACACAGCGTGAGCCCCGAAACGCTGAAGCAGGGATTGAAGGACACCGACGCGCAGATCTACGTCATCGGCGTGGGCGAGAGCGTCCACCGCGAGGAGCTGGCGGCGCTCGGCCGCAGCGGCGGCAGCTTCCTGTCGAGCAATCCAAAGGCGTTCAAGGAAGGCTTCGCCGAGATCGGAAAGAAGCTGACCGCCGACGCTGACGGCCGCTACGTCTTCTCGTACTGCTCGCCCAAGCGCAAGGGCAGCCACAAGGTGGAGGTCGAGGCCGTCACGCCGAAAGACCGCGGCCGCGTCATGTTCAAGTTCAACGCCGACGGCTTCACCGCCGGCTGCACCCCCAAGAAGCAGATGGACCTCGCCCCCAAGACCGCCGCCGGCAAGAAGAAGGAAGGCGAGGGCGAGTCCGAAGACGAGAGCTGACCTGCTTCCCTTCTTTCCCCTCTCCCCGCGGAGCGGGGAGAGGGTTAGGGGGGTTAGGGAGAGGGGTCTGCGCATCACCGCGGGCCCCCTCACCCGCCGAGCCTTCGGCTCGTCGGCCTCTCCCCCTATCGGGGGCGAGGCGAAGATCTCGGAACGGCGGTATCGTTGGCGCGTTTAAACGGCCCATGGTCACCAAGGAAGAGATCAAGCGACGACTGCTGGTCGCGAAGTATCCGCGACGGGCGGACGCGGACCCTCGAACGGCGCCCGATCATAATCCGCTCGTGCTCGAGGATTGTCCGTTGTGTCACGGGTCCGGGACGAGGTGCGAAGGCGGACCGGGCTACGCGGCGCTGCTCCAGTGCCCCGAGTGCAAGGGCGAAGGGACGACCTACGCCCTCGTGCCTCGTTTCGCGAATGCCAACCCGCCACTCGCCGTGCGTGCCGGCGACGATGGGTGGTTGACGTGCCCCAACTGCGGGCTCCGGTTCGCGCCGACGGATCGCGATCGATGGACCGGCCTCCGGCACGTGACGTGTGGCCAGCGCTTGCTTCTAGAACCCTTGCCCCCCGCCCTGTAGCCGCCCCACGTGGACACGAAGCGAGCGCGAAGAGACGCTCGGCTAAGAGCCGAGGATCTCGAACGACACCGCGAAGCGGTGAGCACACCGCGCGATCCGCGTGACGACATCCATTTCGCCGGCGTCGGCGTCCTTCTCTGCCAGTTCGTGCGCATGCCGTCGTTCACGTCGGCGATCTGCTTCGATATCCGACGCGCGCCGGGCGGTGAGCTTCGGCTTTTCGTGGCGGACGGCACCGCTCCGGGCGCTCGATCGGTCGTGGGCTATTCCCCGGTCGATGCGCAGGAGGACGTTCTCGCGCGCTGTCTCGAGCGACTCGCCTCCATCGCGCTGCGCGCTGTCCCGCAGACGTCGACGTTCGGCTTCGCTGACGGCACGCGGATCGAGGTCGCGGTCGACACGGGACTCGGCGGCCTGCGCGCGAGCTGGTCAGAGGACGCCGCACCGGCGGGGTGGGAGCCGCTCGAGGCTCTCGCCAAGGAGATGTTCGCGACTTTTTCGACCTGGAACAGGAGGCCATCGTGATCTTCGAAGTGCCGGCGCTCGTTGGTCCCGAAGTGACGTTGCGCCCGCTCGCGCTCGACGACGTCGCGGCGCTGGCGGCCGCCGCGGGGGAGTCGCGCGAGCACTACGGGCTCACCAGCGTGCCCGACGGTCCCGAGGCGATGCGGATATACGTCGCGCGCTTCCTGACGAAACGCGAAGCGGGCGAGCGTCTGCCTTTCGTCACGGTCTGGCGCGGCCGCGTCGTCGGCTCGACCAGCTTCATCGAGCCGAAAATCTGGGCGTGGGCGGAAGGCTGCGCGCTGCAGCGAACGGATCGACCGGACGCCGTCGAGATCGGAAGCACCTGGCTCGCGGCGTCAGCGCAACGCACGCGCTGCAACACGGAGGCGAAGCGGCTGATGCTCACACACGCGTTCGAGCGCTGGCGGGTCCACGCGGTGTCGTTCAAGACCGACGAACGCAACGTCCGTTCGCGCCGCGCGATCGAGCGTCTGGGCGCGCACTTCGACGGCGTTCGCCGCGCCGACATGCCGGGCTCCGACTGCACGGTGCGAAACACCGCCTACTACTCGATCACCGCGCCCGAGTGGCCGGCGATCAAGGTGCGGCTTCAGGGAGACGGCGGCTGATGGACGAGGCGGACTTCGAGGGAACTCTGGTGCTCGAGCAGCTGGCAGCGATCGGGAAGGTCGAGGAGTTCTTCGATGCGATCGATGCCGATGACGTCGGTCGCGCGACCCAGTTGATGAAGCGCGCCAACGTCGACGCGTCGACGATCGCGACCGTCGTCCGGAAGATGGAAGAAGCCGATGGCAGTCATTGAAAACGTGACGTGCTGACGCTGTCGTGCGTTCCGCTCCTGGTCACGCTCCTCTGGGGCGTGCCGCCTTCACCGCCGTCAGCGCCGCCCTCCGTCGCGATGCAGGCCGTCGTGTTTGCGCACGGT
>DATMZL010000098.1:0-7000 GCA_035607075.1 Polyangia bacterium | reverse complement strand
GGCGGCGTGCGCGCATTACTTTGCCGCTGCGTACTTGCACGGCCGCGGGCTGCCGACCGACGGCCTGACCGTCGAGGTCAGCACGGAAAAGGAACGCGTGCCGGTCCCGCGCATCGGGCGACTCGCCATCCACGTCAATCTTCCCGCCGGCCTGGCGGACGCGCAGGTCGCCGGGATCGAGAGGGCGATCAAGAGCTGTCCGGCGTACGGGACATTGCTTCATCCGCCGAATGTGGAGATCGCGATCGACTCGACCGCGGCGTCGCTCAGTCAGGCGTCGCTGTAGCGCCGGGTGCTGCGCCGTCGGGTAGCATGGGATCGTGGACGACGTGGTCGCGTCCGACGACGAGCTCCTGACCGAAGCTCGAGCCGGAAATCGCCAGGCGCTGGAAGCGCTGCTCGAGCGTCACCAGGCGCAGGTCTACGGCTTCGGGATGAAGATGTGCGGCAACCCGGAGGACGCCAAGGACGTGCTACAGGAGACGTTGCTCGCGATGGCCCGCGACATCCATAACTTCCGACGGGATGCGTCGCTGTCGTCGTGGATCTACACGATCGCGCGGAGCGCCTGCATCAAGATGCACCGTCGGGGGAAGTTCGCGCCGAAGGTAGACGAAGAGAAAGAGAGCGCGGCCGAGACGGAAGGCGTCGCCGATCCCGCGCGGCGCGCCGACGAGCTGCTGGCGGGCAAGCAGGTCGCGGACGCGCTCGACCTGGCCATTCGCGCGCTCGAGCCGATCTACCGCGAGGTCCTCATGCTCCGGGACGTGGAAGGGCTGACAGCGCCCGAGGTCGCGGACGTTCTCGGCGTGACGACCCAGGCGGTGAAGAGCCGGCTGCACCGCGCGCGGCTGTCGGTGCGGGAGCGCATGGAGCCGCTCCTCGGCATCCGCGCCGATCTGCCCAAGGCTCCGGGAACATGTCCGGAGGCCCTGACGATGTTCGAGCATTGCCTCGAGGAAGAAATCAGCGCCGATCTCTGCGCGCAGCTGGAGCGACACCTCGAGGACTGCGCGCGCTGCACGGGATCCTGCGACACGCTGAAGCAGGTGCTCGCGCTCTGCCGCGCCTCGGCCACGACGACGCCGGTGCCGGCGCCCGTGCAGGCCTCGGTTCAATCGGCTTTGCGCGCGTGTCTCGATCAAACCAAGGAAGGAGTCAGCTGATGTGCCGACGCGTTGAATGTTCGAAGTGCGGCCGCCCGACCTACGCCGGCTGCGGCATGCACATCGAGCAGGTGCTCGGTGACGTGCCGTCCGCCCAACGCTGCCACTGCCGCGAGGATCGGGACGGCGAGCGGGCGAAGCCTGCCGGCGAGGGTGGCGCGGGCCTCGGCTCCTGGTTGCGTGGGCTGATCAAAAAATAAGCCTGTGCGATACTCGGGCCGTGCGTCGCGCGGTCCTCGCCGTCCTGCTGACCTTGCTCACGTTCGACGTGAGCGGGCTGACGGCGCTGTGCGACGACGGCCCCTGCGACGAGCCCTGCCCGACCGATCTGTCCGGCGGGAAGTGCCCACCGAACTGCCACGACTGCAGCTGCTGCTCGCTTCCCAAGGTCACGGCCTCCGTGGCCATCGCGTTGATCGCGCCGGCGGCGCGCGAGGCGTCGTGGATCGGCTCGATCGACCGCCTGCCCTCGCCCGAGCCGGCTGACATCCTGCACGTTCCGAAGTCCCTCCTCGCGTAGCGCGAAGCGAGTGGGCGGCCCGCGACCGGCGCATCGTGCGCCGATCGATCCGCCCGTGACCTGAGAACCGCGAGGGGACCATGAACCGCACGATTGCCGCGGCGACGCTCGTCGTCGCCGGCGCGTGGGCGCGCGCCGCATCCGCCGAGACTTCGCCCGAAACTTCGGACCACAAGATTGGCGCAACCGAATGCGCTCGACCTGCGGACGCAGATGTCGTCGTGCGCTGTGCGCTCGCGGCCAGCCCGGAGGTGCGCATCGCGCGCGCCCAGGCCGACGCGGCGGCCGGCCGCAGACAAACCGCGGGGGTGTTGCTGCCAGCAAACCCGACGGTGATCGGGGTGGCGTCGAATCGACGCCGGCCGCCGCCCGAGGCGGCGTCGGTCCTCAACTGGAGCATCGCCCTCTCCCAGGAGCTGGAGCTCGCCGGGCAGCGCGGCGCGCGCATCGACGAAGCCGACGCCGCGTTGGGGGCGCAAACGCGCCGGGCGAAAGTCGCCGAACAGGAGGTCGCCGCCGCCGCACTGGCGGCGTACTACGAAGCGCTCGCCGCCCAGGAAGCGCAGCGGTTCGCCACGCAGCTGGCGGCCACGGCGCAAGCGCTCGCGACGTACGCCGAGGCGCGCGCCAAGGAAGCGCTGGTCGCGGGCGTGGAGGCAGACGTGGCCCGCTCCGAAGCGGCGCGCATCGGCTTGACGCGGTTCGAAGCCGAGCGGCGCGTCTCGGACGCGCGCGCAGCGCTGGGGCTCTTGCTCGACGTGGATCCCGCGCGTCTGGTGCTGCCCGACGCCCTGCCCGCCGCGCCCGCACCGGCGCTGCCGGCCGGCAGCGCGCTGGAGGACCAAGCGCTTGCGCTGCGCGGCGAGATCGCCGCCGCCGAGATGGAGCGCCAGATCCTCGAACGCCGCCTCGCTGTCGTTCGTCGCGAGCGCGTCCCCAACCCGACGCTCTCGGCGTTCCTCGAGCGTGGCGAGATCAACGATCGCATCATCGGCGTCGGGCTGTCGTTCCCGCTGCCGCTGCCGTCACCGGTCGGACGTTCGCGCGCGGGCGAGATCGCGGAGACGCTGGCGCAGATCCGGGCGGCCGAGAGCTCACAGGAGCTGGTGCGCCGGCGCGTACGCATGGAGGTCGCCCGCGCGCTGGCGGCGTTCAAATCGAGGAGCGCCGCCGCGACTCTGTTCGCGCGGGATCTCGTTGGCCGGGCACAGACCGACCTCTCGTCCTTGCGCGAAGCCATCTCGTCGCGGCAGCTGACGTTGCGTGAAGGTCTGCAGTGGCAGCGCAGCCTGATCGAGATGCTCCAGGCTGACATCGACGTGCGCCTCGGACAGGCGCTGACGTGGGTCGAGCTGCGGCGCGTGGTGGGCCTGCCGCTGGCGGAAACATCGGGAGGCGCGCGATGAAGCCGCAACTGGTGCTTGCCGCCCTAGCGTCGATCGCCGGGTGCTCGAAGAAGGTCGCCGATGAGCCGCGGCCGGCACCCGCGACGTCATCGCCCAAGCCCGCGCACCAGGACGAATCGGAACACGAGGAGCTGCCGACGAAGGTGCGCCTCGAGCCCGATGTCGTTCGCTCCGCGGGCATCAAGACCGCCCCCGCCGTGACCGACAGCCTGCCCGCCACCGTCGATCTCACCGGCGAGATCGCCGCCGATCCGGATCGGTCGGCGCGCCTCGCCGCGCGGGTTCCGGGCCGCATCATCGACGTCAAGGCCAAGGAAGGCGATCGCGTGAAGGCGGGCCAGACGATCGCCATCCTCGAATCGCCGGAGCTGGCGCGCGCCCGGGCGACGCTCGCATCGGCGACCGCCAGGGCGAAGGCGGCCCGGCTGAACGCCGATCGGTTGAAGAACCTCGAAGCGAAGTCGCTCGCGTCCGGACAGGAGGTCGCGGCGGCGGCCGCGGAGGCGGCGGCGCTCGACGCCGAGGTGGCCGCGGCGAAGCAGACGCTCTCGGCGTTCGGGCAAGGCGCCGACGACGCGCAAGGTGGCAGCGCGCGCGTGACGATCCGGACGCCGCTGGGCGGCTTCGTGCTGTCGCGCGATGCGGTCCAGGGCCAGACCGTCACCGCCGAGCACGTCATTGCCACCGTCGGCGATCTCGAGCACGTCTACTTCCTCGGCCGGCTGTTCGAGAAGGATCTGGCGCGCGTGAAGGTCGGTGCGAGCGCCGAGGTCCGCCTCAACGCCTACCCGGACGAGGTCTTCGACGCGAAGATCGAGACCATCGGCCGCCAGCTGGATCCGGCGGCGCGCACGGTCACCGCGCGGATCCGCGTCCGCAACCACGGCGACCTGGTGAAGGTTGGCCTGTTCGGAACGGCGCTGGTCGTCGTCGGCGCGGCGGCGGCGACCGCGAAGCACGTCGTCGTTCCGCTGTCGGCGGTCACCCGCGTGGCGTCGCGCGACGCCGTGTTCGTGCGTCAGGCCGACGGCGACTTCGAGCTGCACCCCGTGACCGTCGGCCGCACCGCCGCCGGTCGCGTCGAGATCCTGAGCGGCCTCCGCGCCGGCGAGGTGGTCGTGGTCGACGGCGCGTTCACGCTGAAGAGCGCGATCCTCAAGGGCACGTTCGGCGAGGAGCAGTGACGTGAACGTCCTCAACGCCGTCGTCGCCTGGTCGCTGCGCAACCGGGCGATCGTGCTCGTGGCGACCGCGCTTCTCGTGCTGGTCGGCGTTCGCTCGGCGATCGAGCTGCCGATCGACGCCGTTCCGGACGTCACCAACGTTCAGGTGCAGGTCATCACGCCCGCGCCCGCGCTGTCGCCGACGGAGGTCGAACAGTACGTGACCGTTCCCGTCGAGCGCGCGATGTCGGGGATGCCGAAGCTGGAGGAGGTCCGATCGATCTCGAAGTACGGCCTATCGGTCGTGACCGTCGTGTTCAACGAGGGCACAGACATCTACTTCGCGCGCCAGATGGTGATGGAACGGATGCGTGACGCGGAGGAGGCCGTGCCGGCGATGTACGGCCGCCCGGAGATGGCGCCGATCTCGACCGGCCTCGGCGAGGTCTACCAGTTCGTTGTCAAAGGCCAGCACCACTCGTTGATGGAGCTGGAGGAAACGCTGGATTGGACCATCGGTCCGTTGCTGCGTAGCGTGCCCGGCATCGTCGAGGTCAACAGCTTCGGCGGCGAGGACAAGCAATACCAGGTCGTCATCGACCCCAAGCGCCTGCAGGCCGCCGGCCTCTCCGTCGGCGAGGTGATCCACGCGCTCGAACGCACCAACGCCAACGCGGGCGGCGGCTACGTCGAGCACAACCGCGAGCAGGTCGTCATCGGTACTGTCGGCCTGGTGACCAGCCTGAACGATCTCAAGTCGGTCGTCGTCGGCGCGACGGCGCAGGGCGTTCCCATCACGATCGAAAACATCGGCGACGTGCGCTTCGGCGCGCGCCTGCGCCGCGGCGCCGCGACGATGGACGGCAAGGGCGAGGTCGTCGTCGGCGTCGCGATGATGTTGATGGGCGAGAACTCGCGCATCGTCACCGAGCGCGTGAAGGCCCGCCTGGAGGAGCTGAAGCCTACGCTGCCGCCCGGCATCGAGATTGCGCCCTACTACGACCGCTCGGAGCTGGTGAACCGGACCATCAAGACCGTCGTCATCAACCTGTCCGAGGGCGCCGTGCTGGTGATCCTGGTCTTGCTCGTCCTGCTCGGAGATCTCAGGGCGGGTCTCATCGTCGCGTGCACCATTCCGCTGTCGATGCTGTTCGCCATCACGCTGATGAGGCTGACCGGCACGTCGGGCAACCTCATGAGCCTGGGCGCGATCGACTTCGGCCTGATCGTCGACGGCGCGGTGATCATCGTCGAGAACGCCGTCCGCCGGCTGGCGGCTGCCCGCGGCCAGCACGACCGCGCGCTCGCGCCCGACGAACGCCGCGAGATCGTCCAGACCGCCGCGGTGGAGGTGCGCAGCGCCAGCGTCTTCGGGGAGATCATCATCGCGATCGTCTACTTCCCGATCCTCGCGTTGCGCGGCGTCGAGGGAAAGCTGTTTCACCCGATGGCGCGCACCGTGCTCTTCGCGCTGGCCGGCGCGTTCATCCTGTCGCTGACGCTGGTCCCCGTCCTGGCCAGCTACTTTCTGAGCGGCAAGGACGCCGGCCACGACACGTGGTTGATGCGGCAAGCGCGGCGCGGCTACACGCCGCTTCTCGCCCGCGTGCTGGCGCGGCCCTCGCTGGCGCTGGGCGTCGGGCTCGTGATGCTCGCGGGAGGCGCCCTGCTCCTCCCGCGGCTCGGCGCCGAGTTCGTGCCGCAGCTCGAGGAGGGCGACTTCGTCCTGGAGGCGCGGCGCCTGCCGGGGATCGCGCTCACCGAGACGATCGCCACCGACACGCGCATCGAGCAGGCGCTGCTGGGGATCCCCGAGGTGCGTCACGTTATCGCGCGGGCGGGCGCGCCGGAGATCGCCACCGACCCGATGGGCGTCGAGCAGAGCGACATCTTCATCCGCCTCGCGCCGCGCGTCGAGTGGCGGTCCGGAATCACGAAGGACCAGCTCGCCACCGAAATTGGCGATCGCCTCGAGAAGCAGGTCCCGGAGGTGAACGCAGCGATCTCGCAGCCCATCCAGAACCGCACCGGCGAGCTGATCGCCGGCGTTCGCTCCGACGCCGCCGCGCAGCTCTACGGACCGGACCTCGAAGAGCTCCGGCGCACCGGCGAGACGATCGCCGCGGCCCTGAAGAACGTTCCCGGCGTCGTCGATGTTCGCGCCGAACAGACCTCGGGGCTGACGCATCTGCGTATCCGTCCCGATCGCAGCCGCCTCGCCCGGTACGGCCTGACCGTCGAGGACGTCAACGTCGTCACGGAGACCATGGCGGTCGGGCGCAAGGTCGGCAACATCTTCGAGAAGGATCGCCGCTTCGGCCTGGTCGTGCGCACCGCGCTCGACTACCAGGGGAACCTCGACGTCGTTCGCGCGCTTCCCCTCAAGTCGACGCTCGGCCAGATCGTGCCGCTGGGCGACGTCGCCGACGTCAGCCTGGAGCAAGGCCCGGCGGCGGTCAGCCGCGACGACCTGTCCCGCCGCTTCATCGTCGAGTTCAACGTCCGGGGGCGCGACGTCGTTTCGGCCGTCGAGGACGCGCGCGCCGCCGTCGCTGCGCGCGTCAGCGTTCCGCCCGGCTATCGGATCGAGTGGGGCGGTCAGTTCAAGAACTACGCCGCGGCCCGCGCGCGCCTCACCGTCGTCGTCCCGCTGGCGCTGGCTCTGATCGTCTTCCTGCTGTGGCTCGCGTTCGGCCGGCTCGAACCGGCGCTGCTGGTGTTCGTGAACATCCCGTTCGCGGCCGT
>DATMZL010001288.1:0-3850 GCA_035607075.1 Polyangia bacterium | reverse complement strand
GGCATCACCGAAGACCCGCGGCTGGTGCTGCAAGGCAGCTGGCTGCGCGAATCGGGCGCGGCCGCCGTCAGCGAGCTGTTCGACGAACGTGGCCTGAAGGTCGACGCCGTGAGCGCCATCGCTTGCGCCAACGACTACATGGCGCTGGGCGCGATCCCTGCCCTGCAGGAGCGCGATCTGCAGGTGCCGTCCGACGTCGCCGTCGTCGGCTTCGACGACATCGAGGACGCGCGCTTCTCGACGCCGCCGCTGACCACCGTCCGCCAGCCCCTCTATCAACAGGGCGAGGCCGCGCTGGAGCTGGTCCTCGCGCAGCTGGATGGCGCCGAGGTGGCGCCGCGGACGACGGATGCGACCGAGCTGGTCGTGCGGCTGTCGTGCGGCTGCCTCTCGGGCCTGACCCGGCCCGGCCGCGTCGGCACCGTCACCCCGACGCGAACGCCGCTGGACAGCCTGCTCGTCGACCACGGCGACGACGTCGCCCGCCAGATCGCGCGCGCCGTTCACGGCGCCGACACGTCGCTGCAGCAAGGCTGGGATCGCCAGCTGGTCGACGCGTTCGAGGCGGAGCTGCGCGGGGCCGGCGCCGGCTTGTTCGCGTCGACGCTCGACCGGCTGCTGACCAGCGTCGCCCTGGCCGGTGACGACGTCGCGGCATTCCAGAGCGCGATCTCGGCGCTGCGGAAGCTGCTGCTGCCGGCGCTGCCCAACGAGCATCTGCGCTGGGTGCAGGCGGAAGATCTGTGGCACGAGGCGCGCATCCTGATCGGCGATCTGGCCGAGCGCGCGCAGGCGCAGCACCGCCTGCACAACGAGCGTCTCGCGAACGCGCTGACCGAGAGCGGCGCCACGCTGCTGGCCACCCAGCAAGTGACCGCGCTGACCGGGGCGATCGCGCACCAGCTGCCGCGCCTCGCGATCCCGAGCGCCTGGATGGCGCTTTATGAAGACGCGGGACCCGTCACCGCGGAGTCGCCGGCGCGCGTGGTGCTCACCTACGACGCCGAGCCGACGCTGAGCAAGCCCGCCGCGACCGCGCTTCCGTCGATGCCGGGCGTGGAGCAACTGCCCGCCCTGTTCGAGAAGCTGGACCGGCGCGCGTCCATCATCGTCGAGCCGCTGTTCTTCCACGAGCGACCGCTCGGCATCCTGATGCTCGAGATGGGCCCGCGCGAAGGGATGGTCTACGAGTCGCTGGCCGAGCAGATCTCGAGCGCGCTCGAGGGCGCTCGACTCGTCACCCGTCTCGTCGAGGAGGCCACGCGCCGCCAGGTCGCCGAACGCGCGCGGCTCGAAAAGGAGATGGAGATCGCTGCCCGCATCCAGACCTCGATCCTTCCGCAGGACGTGACGGTCCCCGGCCTGGAGATCGCGGCCACCATGCAAGCCGCCAGCGAGGTGGGCGGCGATTACTACGACGTGGTCCCCGTCGACGACGGGTGCTGGATCGGCGTCGGCGACGTCGCCGGTCACGGCCTCCCCACCGGGCTCGTGATGTTGATGATGCAGAGCGGGATCGGCGCGCTCGCGCGCAAGCTGCCGGACGCGGCGCCGCGCGACCTGCTGCTCGCGCTGAACACGATGCTCGTCGAGAACGTGCGCACGCGTCTCGGCCAGCATGAGCACGCGACGCTGACGCTGATCCGTTACCGGCGCGACGGCAGCCTGACGTTCGCGGGCGCGCACGAGGAGATGCTGATCCGGCGCGTCGCCACCGGGCGCTGCGAACGGATCGCGACGCCCGGCGCGTGGGTCGGCGCCAAGCGCGACATTACCGCCGGCACCGTCGACAGCACCGCGCGCCTCGAATCGGGCGACCTGCTGGTCCTCTACACCGACGGCCTGATCGAAGCGCCGGCCGCCGAGGGTGGCGAGCGCTTCGGCATCGAACGACTGATCGCCCTCGTCGACGAGCACGGCGCCAAGCCGCCCGCCGTGGTGCGCGACGCGATCCTCGCGGGCGCCGCCGCGTTCGCCGCGCGCCGCGACGACGACGTCACGCTGCTCGTCGCGCGTTACACCGGCGCGTGACGCCGCCGGAACCGACTACTTCTCGATCTTCAGCAGCTCGACGTCGAAGATCAGCGTCGCGCCCGGCGGGATTCCGCGCGAGCCACCTTCGCCGTAGGCGGTGTCGGCCGGACACGTGAGCACCGCCGTGCCCCCGACCTTCATCTTCGAGACGCCCTCGCCCCAGCACTTGATCACGCCGTTGAGCGGAAACGTCGCCGGCTGGCCGCCCGGCTTGCGTGAGGTGTCGAACACCGTCCCGTCGAGCAGCTTGCCGGTGTAGTGAACCTGCACGCGATCGGTCGGCTGCGGTTGCTCGCCCGTCCCTTCCTTCACGGAGCGGAAGATCGCGCCCGACTCCGTCTTGATCGCGCCCGGCTCCTTCGCCGCCGCGTCGACGGCCGCCGCGCCCTGCTTCTTCTCGAGCGCCCCGCGCGCCATCCGGCGGTCCGTGTGCAGCTTGTCGACCTTGGGACCGTAGGTCTCGAGCTCGACAGCCGGCTTCTTCTTCATGACGACGTCCGTCATGCCGGCCTTGACGATGTCCAGCTCGCGCGCCGTCAGGTTGAAGTCCTGCAGATTGCGCCCGATGATGAGGCCGAGGGAGTAAAGCGTCTTGTCCTCGTCGGTCTTCGGAGCACCGCCCAAACCCAACCGGCCGCACCCGGCTAGCGCCCCCAGCGTCAACGTCAGCGCAATCAGCTTTTTCATGGGCCCCTCGTAACACGAGTGCCCCGGGCGAGCACCCTCGTTTTTTTGAGGTTCGCGTCGAAGGCCGGACATGCGTGACAGGCCTTGCGCAGGCTCATGACCGTTTGCGGCGGCTAACCTATCGATACTGCTCACCGACGGTGGAATAAAGCCGTGGCACAGACGTTGCTTGGTTTGCCGCCGGGCCACCTTCAATAAAAGATCGCAGATTCGTGACCCATTTCCGTAAGGATACGGGCACCTTCTGACACAGGATCCTCAGAGGAGAAACTCCATGACGACCCACCCTCTCCGTCGCTTGTCTGGTTCGATGCTCGCCGGCGTGTTCGCCGCGGCAATTGCAGCCGGCTGCTCCAATGACCAACCCCCGCCTTCGTCGGGTACCGGCGGAGATGTCACGCCGGTTCCGCCCAGCCCCCTCTGCGGCGCCAACAACGGCGCTGGCGGCGGTGTCGCCGGCGGTGGTCCTGCGATGCCGACGCCCGGAGGCTTTTTCTCGCCGTTCCCGCCGAACTACGGAACGATGACCTCAGCGACCGTCGCGCCGCCCGCTATCAGCGGCGGCACGCTGCGCATTCTCGCCGACGGACATACCGCCGTCGCCGCCGATCCCGACCGCGATCAGGTCTACATCGTCGACCTTTCGACCAGGACGATTCGCGCGACGGTCCCGCTGAACCCGGGTGACGAACCTGGTCGCGTGGTCGCCGACGCGGCTGGACGCGCGCACGTCGCCCTCCGCCATGGCGGGGCGCTGGTCAGCATCGACACGCTCACCGGCGAGATCCTCCAGCGCCGCGACGTCTGCGCCGCGCCTCGCGGCGTCGCCTACGATGCCGCGACCGACCTCGTCCACGTCGCCTGCGCGGGTGGACAGCTGGTCAGCTTCCCCGCCGCGGGCGGCAACGCCGTCCGGACCGTCCAACTGGCGCGCGATCTTCGCGACGTCGTCGTCGACGGCTCGAACCTGCGCGTCAGCCGCTTCCTGTCGGCCGAGGTCCTCACCGTCGGAGCGGACGGCTCGGTGTCCGGCACGGTCGCGATGCCGACGTTCCGCGCGACCTCGGCGCGCGGCGGACAGCGCTACACGCCCAGCGTAGCCTGGAAGATGGCGGAGATGCCGGACGGC
>DATMZL010000107.1:0-3290 GCA_035607075.1 Polyangia bacterium | reverse complement strand
GACGCACGCGCTGATCCGCGAGCTCGGGCGCGAGCGGGCGGTGCTGCTGTCGACGCACATCTTGTCGGACGTCGAGGCGCTGTCCGGCCGGGTCGTGATCGTCGACCGCGGACGCGTGAAAGAATCGGGGACGCCGGCGGCGCTGCGCGAGCGGCTGGGGGCGGCGTCGCTGGACGAGGTCTTCGCGAAGGTGACGGCGTCGTGAGCGCGATCTTCGCGATTCTGCGGCGTGAGTGGGAGGCGTACTTCCGGACGCCGGCGGGCTGGGCGGTCCTGACGCTTTTCCTGGCCTTGCAGGGCGTCGTGTTCTGGATGTTCCTGCGCCTGCTCGCCAGCCCGGACGCGCCCCCGGGCGGCGTCATGGAGTTCTTCTTCGGCGGCACGATGATGTTCTGGATCGCGCTGGCGCTGCTCGTGACCGTCGCGCCGATGCGCCTCGTCGCCGAGGAACTGCGCTCGGGGACCATCGAGCCGCTGCTGACCGCGCCCGTGACGGCGGCCGAGGTCGTCGTCGGGAAATGGCTGGCGGCGGTGACGTTCTTCGCGACGGCATGGGTGCCGACGCTGGCGTACGTCGTGTACCTGCGCGCGACGGGCGCGGCGCTCGACCCGGGGCCGATTGCGGCAGGGTACCTGGGCACGCTACTGCTCGGGGCGGCGGCGATGGCGGTCGGCGTAGCGGCGTCGGCGCTCACGCGCTACCAGCTGGTCGCCGCGGCGCTGTCGTTCGTGTCGTTCTTCGTCGTGCTGCTGGTCGGCGCGCTGGAGGGGCAGGTGCGTTCGCCCGATCTCGCGGCCGCGATTCGCCGCGCCAGCCTGTTCCGCATGATGGAGGACTTCGGCCACGGCATCGTCGATTCGCGCCACGTCGTGCTGCTGGTGACGGTCACGGCCGTCGCGCTGCTGATCGCGGTCGCGCTGCTGGCGCGTCTGCGCGGCCCGCTGCCCGAGGACGCGCCGCGCGCGCGCCGCCTGCCCGCGTGGACGGCAGCGCTGCTGCTCGGCGCCATCGCCGTGATGGTGAACGTCCTGGCGGGGCGGCACTTCGCGCGCGGCGACTGGACGCGCGAGTCGCTCTACGATCTGTCGCCACGCACAGCGGCCGTGCTGCGCGCGCTGCCGCGGCCGGTCGAGGCGACGATCTTCCTCTACGCGAACCGCGATTCCGACAAGGCGCATGCCGTCGCCGAACGGACGCGCGCCGTCACCGGCCTGCTGCGCGAGCTGACCCAGCGCTTCACGCGCTACGCGGGCGGGCGGTTCCACGCCGTCGAGGTGGATCCGGACCGCGATCCGCAGCGCGCCGAGGGCGCGATGACAGCGTACGGGATCGGCGCCTACGAGATGAGTCAGGGCGTCGTGGTGTTCGTGTCGGGGAACCGGTCGAAGGTCGTCAACTGGGAGGATCTCGTCGAGCCGGAGCTGGACCTCGACGGTGAGCCGGGGCCGACGCTGCACGCCTGGCGCGGCGAGGCGGCGTTCCTGTCGGCGTTGCTCACCGTCACCAGCGACGATCCGCTGCGCGTCTGCTTCTCGTCCGGGCACGGTGAGCCCGACGTCGAATCGCTCGCGGACGGCGGCTACGGGACGTTCGCCGAGGAGCTGCGTCGCGACGGCGACGACGTCCGCGCGATCGCGCGCCCGGGCGACGCGGCGGCCAGTCGTTGCGCTGTCCTCGTGATCGCCGAGCCGACGCAGGCGCTCGCGCCGGCCGAGATAGCGGCGCTGAAAGCGTACGCCGACGGCGGCGGCCGGCTGCTTGTGATGCTGGGGCCTGTGTTCGGGCGCGACGGCGCGTCGTTCGCGCACGTCGGGCTGGAGGATCTGGCGGCGGCGTTCGGCGTACACCTGGGCGACAACCTGGTCGTCGATCCGTCGCGCGCCAGCGACGTCGAGGGCCCGTCGGTGTGGGCGGCGGGGCCGCGCAACTACCGGCCGCAGGCGCTGACCACGCGTTTCGGCGGGCGGTTGACGTTCTGGCCGCGCACGCGCGAGGTGGCGCCGATCGAGCCGCCGCCGCCCGGCCTCGTCGTCAGCCCGCTGGTCCAGACCAGCGCCGAAGGGTGGGGCGAGACCGATTTGCCGACGATCCGCGGCGAGGCGGATCTGAGCTTCGATCCGGCGCGCGATCGCAAGGGCCCGGTCAGCGTGGCCGTCGCGGTCGAGCGCGGCGGCGCGAACCCGACGCGGCTCGTGTTTCTCGGCACCGGCCGGCTGATCATGAACGTGCGCCTCGCGGGCCTGATGCTGCGCGACTACGACGCGGACTTCGTGCAGTCCGCGATCGCGTGGCTGGCCGACCGCGACGCGCGCGTCGGCGTCGGCCCGAAACCGGTGGGGCGCACCGCGCCCGGCCTGACCGGCGAGCAGGTGAGCTGGGCGTTCCGCCTGTTCGTCATCGGTCTGCCGCTGCTGACGATCGTCGGCGGCGCGTTGACCTGGTGGCGCCGCCGCGCATGAAGTCGCGCACCGTCGTCGTCATGGCGATCGTCGCGGCGGCGCTTGGCGCGTTGCTGGTGATCGACGCGCGCGTTCGCCCACCCGGCGCGGATGAACGCGCGGCGGCGCGGGCGCGCGTGCTGCCGCCGTTCGATCGCAAAGGCGTCCAGCAGATCTCGATCCAGCGGCAGCACGGCGAGGCATTCGCGCTGGTGCGCGCGCCGTCCCCGACCGCACCGGCGCCCGCGCCGGCCTGGCGGGTAGAGACGGCGAAGCCGCCGCCTGCGGACGACGCGGCCGTCGACGATCTCCTGGCGGCGCTGGATCTCGCCGAGAGCGAGCGCCTCGCGGAGATCTCACCCGCGGAGGCCGGGCTGCAGCCGCCCGTCGCCGAGATCGCGCTCCAGACGACGGCGAAGGTGCGGGCGGCATCAGACGTCATCACGCTGCAACTGGGACGGCCCGATCCGACGGGGAAGGGCGTGTACGCCCGCGGCGGCACGTCCGGTCCGATCCGCGTGGTCAGCCGCCGCCTTCTCGATCTGGTCGACCGCGATCCCGCGGCGTTCCGCGATCGCCGGCTGCTTCCAATCGACCCCACGACGGTCACGGCGATCGAGTGGCGGCGTGTCGTCGCGAGCGGCGAGCTGCGCGCCGTCGACGGGCGCTGGCAGAACGAACGCAAGGAGTGGGTCGACGACCGCCGCGTCGCGGACCTGCTTCGCCGGTTGTTTTCGTTGCGCATCGATCGCTTCGACGTCCGCCCCGCTCGAACGGTCGCTCTGCCGGACGACTTGACGGTGGTCGCCGGCGCGACGCGCATCGCGCTGGTGGTGGGCGCCGGTGATGCG
>DATMZL010001408.1:0-5128 GCA_035607075.1 Polyangia bacterium | reverse complement strand
CACGCGCGCGAGGTCGCACGCGAACGCCGTCTTGATCAGGCGCAGCTGGTTGAGGCCGAGATCCAAGTGTGGGTGGCTGTTCGGCGCGCCGGAGACGTAATAGTCGACGCCGGAGCTGGTGGTGAATACGGTCGATGACGTCGACTGGCCCGTGCTCGTGTTGGCATACGTAGGCGGCGTCGCGGGCTTCATGCAGACGTTCGTGTTCTGCATCGACCCGTAGGTCTGCCGAAGGCTCGCCTCGAGCTGCTGGATCGCGGTGGCGTGGGTGGTCAGCCGGTCCTTCTCCGTCGCCGGGATCAGCGTCTGCATGCGCGCCAGGTCCTTGCGCATGTAGTCGAGCACAGACAGCTTCTGCGCGAGAACCTTCTGCGGGTCCGTGCCCGTGGGCAGGCTGCCGCCGAACACGCGGTTGAAAACGTTCAGCGGCTGCGTCTCCGCGTACTGCGGCTGCCGCCGCTGCCCGATGTCGGACCCTGCGACGGGCGCCTTGTAGCACATCACGCGCGGCGCGACCTCGTCGCGGTCGGAACGAACGTCCGCCGCGAGCTGCAGCGAACCGAACATCGTCTTGTTGGTCTGCGTGGGGCCGCCCAGCACGGGCGACTGCGCCAGCAGCAGCTGATCGATCGACGGACCGCCCGCGCACCAGTCCTGCTGGCCGACCTTCCCCAGCGCGTTGACGCCCGTCATCATGGCGACGACGCCCGCTTCGTGCGTGTTCTGGCCGGAATTGTTGGTCACGACGTTGAGGCCGTCGACCATCACCATGTACTTCTGGAGTGGCGTCGCCGTCGCATTGAACGGCGCGCTCTCGAGCGGCAGCGTGAAGTTGGTCGTCGTCCCGGAGACGCCCTGCGGACACCAGGTCGTCAGCCCCGAGCCCGCGCCCAGCGGGTGATGGATGATGAGCAGGCGCAGCGGCGCCGCCATCCCTTGCGCGCGCGATTCGATGGAGCGCAGCAGCGGCGCCAGCAGGACGGCCGAGCCGCCGGCAGCGCGCAGGAACGAACGCCTCGCGAACTTGTAGGAGCTCACTTCATACCTCCCGTGCGGGCGCGCAAGAAACTCGCGAGCGCGACTTGCTTGAACAGCGATGTGATCGTGCCGTCGGTTTGCTGCCGGAGATCGTTGACCTCGCAGGTGTTGTACTTGCGAATCATGGTGCCGACCGCGTAGCTCGTGATCTTCTGGACCGAGCAGTCCTTGATCACGCCGCTCGACGCCAGCAGCTGCCCGAACCCCTGCGCGCCCGACGCCGAGTTCGGCGCCAGCGGCGGATTCGTGTAGGTCACCGACGGGTCGATGGCGCGGTTCGCCTCGTCGACCGTCCGGTAGTTGCCGATCGGACCAAAGTTCTGGAGCACGCGCGAGTAGAGATCCATCTGCGCGTGGCAGGTCTTGCAGGGCACGTACATCATGCGCGCGTCGGACTGCAGGACCTCGCTGTCGCACGCGGACAGCGTCGTCGTGCCGTCGGGCGACTTGCAGTTGATGACGTTCAACGCCTGCGGTGTCGTCAGGTCGATGGGCGGCGGAAGAACGTCCTGGCAGACGATGTCGTCGTGAATGAACTTGCCGCGCTTGACGATCGACGTCTTGGCCGGGTCGGACGCCGACCACAGGAAGCTGGGCTGCGTGAGGATCCCTGACCGGCCCTGCGCGGTCGGCCAGGTCCCGGCGGCGAACGTGGTGTTGCTGGTGGGCGCGCCGCCCGAGAACGTCACACCCGAATACAGCGTGGCCAGCCGCTTGTTCAGGAAGACCTTCTGCGACATGACCAGGTCGTTCATCGTCCCGCTGCTGGTCCACAGCACGTCGTTCACGAATTGCTGCGTCGAGGTGTAGAGGTCGGTCGTCAGCGCCGTCTGATCTTGATCGGCCGTCGCGAGCGCCGTCAGCAGCGCCGTGTCCTTGGACCGCTTGTCGAACATCTGGCGGACGTTGAACCAGTCGATGATGATGTTCGTCAGGTTCGTCTTCACAGCGGGCAGCGTGAGCAGCCGGTCGAACTGCGTGCTCAGGCCCTGGGTCGTCGCCAGGCTGCCGTCAGCGGCCGCCGCGGTCAGCGCGGCGTCGGGCAGCGACCCGAGGAACAGGAAGCTGAGCTGGCTGGCGATCTCGTACGGGTTCATCGTCGTGTCGGGATACACGCCCGACGCGTCGGCGGTCAGCGTGGTGGGACCGAGCTCGGTCTTGTAGATGAACGACGGCGACGTGATCAGCGCCTGTACGATCAGGCTGATGCCCGTCGCGTAGTCGGGCGTCGTGCCCGTACCGGCGCCGGCGTCGTAGACGGTCATCAGGTTCGTCACCTCGGCGGTCTCGAGCGGCCGCCGGAACGCCTTCGCGCCCGCCGTCTGCACGTACGTCATCGCGCACGTCCGCATCGCCGCCGTCGTCGTGCCCGTGCACGGCGCCAGCGTCATGATCTTCGAAGCGATCGCTGGCAGCACATCATTTTGAGACGACTGGTAGAGACCGAACTGGAAGCTCTCGTCGACGCCCAGCGTGACGTCGCCGAAGAACGCGTACGCCGCCTCGCCGCCGCGGTTCGACAGCACCGGCGCGGTCGTGAGCGCGAGCAGATCTTTGACCGCCGCGCCCCACTGCTCGACGGACAGCCTCCACAGACGGCGCGGGATCGCGCCGAGCGGCGTGCATGCGACGGTGCTGCCGCCGGCGCCGCCCGTCCCGGTGCTGCCGCCGGCGCCGCCGGTCCCACCCGTCCCCATCGGACTCGAGCAGACGCCCGAGTTGCAGGTTGCTCCTGCCGCGCAGGGGTTGCAGCCCCCGCAGTGCATGGTGTCCCCGCCCGTCGGCGAGACACAGGAGCCGTCCAGGCACTGCATCGTGTTTGCGGGACAGCTCGACTGGCAAGTGCCGGCGTTGCAGACGTCGGTGCCGGTGCACGTGACGGTGCAGCTACCGCAGTGGGCCGAGTTCGAGGCGACGCACGTTCCGTCGCAGGCGAGCAAACCCGCGCTGCAGACGCACTGGCCAGCCTGGCAAACCTGGCCCACTCCGCAGGGCGTCGCGCACGTCGAACCGCCGACCTTTCCCCCGCAACCGGCGACGGTTAGCAGCAGCATCGCGCCGAGGAACGTCAAGCTACGCCCGTTAATCTTCATGCCTGCCTCCGTTCGACCCGGGTGAGTTCGACGGCGAGAACCACGGTGAGGGGCCGGGGACCGTGCCGAACGCCCGTTAGTATTGCACCGCCCATCATAGCTTTGGCACTATTTTTTTAAGTTAGTTTCTTTTTTGCGCAGTGCGGCCCAATGTCTCCTGGAATCCATCCCTTCAAGGCATTTTGGGACCGCGCGCGTTGCGGCGGCGCCTACGAGGCGACGGGCTTACCAGGTGACCGTCGTGCCGAGGTTGTACGAGTGGACGATCTGCTGCTCGCCCTGCTGCCACTTCACGTTCGACAGGAAGTAGTCGGCCGCGATGTGAATGTTTGGCGTCGCGTGATAGACGACGACGGCCGACCAGCCCATCTGCGACTTGAGAATGCTCGACGCTGGCAGCACGACGCCGGTCGCCTTGGTGTACCCGGCGCAGACCTTGTCTGGCATGGTCGGATCGGGTACCAGGCCGCACCAGTTCGAATTCTTGTCAGCTTCGAGCGCGTCGATCCAGGTGACGCCCCAGCCAGCGTTGAAGTCGAACTTGCCGGCCCCGACCTGCGCCTGCGCGTAGGCGCCGGTGAACGTGCGCAGCTCGTGCGTCGTGTCCTTGGCGAAGTTGGCGTCGCTGCCGTCGAGGAAGTAACCGACACCGATGCCCCGGCCGCGGTGTCCGGCAACGCCGAGGTGGAAGCGGCCGACCTCTACCCGCGCGCCGCCGGCGCCGCCCAGCACGTCCGCCTGCGGCCTCTCGTCGATGCTGTTGCCGTTCGCGTCCACCGCGAGGCTCAGCGAATACAGCCGCTGCCACGCGCCGCTCGCGAACAGGTGCAGCCGGAAGTTCGGCGCGGCGACGTCGTAGGCGAGCTCGCCTTCGGGGCGGCCGAACTTCGTGCGGCCCCAGTAGATCCCGACGGTGGTCGCGGGATCGAAGTAGCCGACCGTCAGCTGCAAGCCGTGAAACTTCGGCGTCGCGTAGGTGACGCCGCCGACGAAGACCGGCGCGATCACGCCGTAACCGATGTGCCCGGCCGTCGGTCCACGCCCGTCGAAGTCGGCGGGATTTCCGACGCCGTAATTGTGACCGTAGAGGAAATCGATCTCGACGGCGCCGCGTGAGAACAGCGACAGCGCCCTGCCGAGGACCAGCGTGCCGAGGGGTCCCTCGACGCGGATGTAGCTTTCGCGCCAGTCCGGCGTGTTCTTGTAGAACGTCCGGCGGCCTTCCGTCTCGGTCGTGCCCCAGATCGAGAAGACGACATCGAGGCGCGTCCACGGCGTCAGCGCCCGCTTGACGCCGAGGCCGAAGATGTTACCCATGAAGCCGCTGCGGACGCGCGACGCGAAGATGGGGCCCTGCCCCGACTGGCCGTCGGGCGCCAGGTACGGATCGCTCGGGCCGGCGCGCACGCCGCCGTCGCCGACCCCGTGAATCGCCGCGAACAGCGGCCGACCGTTCATATCCGTCGCCTGGATCGGATTTCCGCTGCCATCCAGGGTCACTACCCCCGTGATCGGATCCCGGTACTGCGGGCCATACGCCTGCGGGATACCGTCGCCCTTCAGGACCGATACGAAGACGCCCGCGCGGCCGAAGGTGTAGACCTCCCAGCCGCTCTCGTTCTGCGCGGCGGCGAGCGTGATGTCGGCGCGGGCCCGCGCGGCGAGCCCGACGACGGCGGAGAAGGCGATGATGCTTGCGACTACGCGGGGCGCGCGAATCACTGGGCGACCGTCACGTTGGTGACGTCGAAGTGAACCCACTGACCGTACGCCCCGGTGACGTTGCCCTGGAAGGGCTGCGTGAAGTTAGCCGGGGCCGGTATTGCACCGGCGAGGCTGACCGTCCTCGGCGCCATGCAAGAGTTGCCCGAGGTGGGCCCGCAGTTCTGCACGAGCGCGCAGTTCGAATCGAACACCTTCAGCGTGATCACGCTGTTGCCCATGACGGGGATCGTCTTCGTGTAGTCGATCGGGAACGTCAGGTGCGAGGTGATGCC
>DATMZL010001268.1:0-3239 GCA_035607075.1 Polyangia bacterium | reverse complement strand
CGGCCGGCTGATCACGTATCCGGCCGACGTCGCGATGACCGTCGCGGCCACGATCGACCTCACCAGCGTCCCCGACCTCGAAGCGCCAACGCTGAGCCTGTCCGCTTCCAGCGACCTCGCCGATCCGTGGGCCTCGCTCTGGATCGTCGCGTCCGAACCGTTGCCGGGCGATCAGATGGCGCCGGTGCTGCAAGCGGGGAGCGGCGAGGTCGTCACGTTCGACGGCGTCCCGACCGGCGCGGACACGACGTTCGCCGTCCTGGAGAAGCCGCGACGGCTGCTGCGTTATCACGAGACGTACCAGATCACGTTCGATACGCTCACGGACTTCGCGGGAAATCCGGCGCGGTGGTCCAACGACAGGGCGTTCTTCACGACGCGGGACGCGCCGCCGCTCGTCGCCGCGGATGGCTTCGAATCGACCATGGACGAGACCGTCGGCGGCGCCCAGATCCTGTCCGGCGCGGGCGCGCCGACGATCACCGGCGCGCGCAGCCTCTACATTCCGCCCGCGGCCTCGCTGGGCGCGGCGGGGTTTGCCACGCAGCTCGCGATGCGCCTGCCGATCCCGGCGGGCGCGCGCATGCTTCGCTTCGCGTACCGCATCGTCGATCCGGGCCCAGACTCCGGCACCTTTTACGTGATCGGCAGCGTCGGAGGGACGCTCGTGAACGTGTCGCTGTCGTCGAACGCCGAGGGCGTCACGTACGCCACGATCGGTCAGGACCGGGTCGGGCTGGCGCCGATGATCACCGCGGCGATCGCCCTGCCGCCCGACGTGCACGATGACATCGTCTTCGTGCGCATCGCCTCGCAGGCGGGGTCGTGCGCCGGCCCGCCCCCGCCGCCCGTTCCGGGGATCATCCTCGACGACATGCGCGCCGAATGAGGGCGCGAACAAATGCGACGGCGCAACCCTGACCGCGCCCGACAGGATCGTCCATGACCGACACGCAAATGCGCACGCACCTGGTGATCATGGACGCCACGCCATGGCTCGGCTGCGCCGCGCGTTCCAGATCTGGAATCACGCGATGATCTGAGCCGCGCCGCGTCGCCTACGCAACGGGTGCCGGCGTTTCCCTGAAAAAGTTGGTTGCCTAAAAGAACGCCCCTGCGTCTTCAAGCAGGGAGGCTTCCTTGGCTCACACTTGGAATCGTCGTCGGGACGTCGTCGTTGTCCTTGCTTGCATCACGATCCCACCGCTGGCTTCCTGTAGAAGGGGCGACGACGGCAAAGGTGATTCGCCCGCGAAAGTCGGAGCGGTGTCGCGCGCGGGCGGCACCGCCCTCGACGCGCGCGCCACGCTGACGGCGCTTAAAACGCGTCCTGGGTCGCCGATTGCATCCGGCGTCGCGCGACGATATGTCGCAGGGGCGCGCGGCCTTCAGCCCGAGTTTCCGCCGTCGGGCGCGGCGGTGTCGGCGCGTGTGACGCTGCCGGAGCGGGCGAACGGGTCAGTTCACGTCGAGGACGCTGCGACCGGAACCGGCGTCGACGTTTCGCTGAAGGACGTGAACCCGGTCGGGGCCCAGGACGTCGACGGATACGCGGTCTATCCGGGCGCTCACCGTTCGGGCGCGTCGGTGCTCCACCGCGCGCTGCCGACCGGGACCGAGGACTTCGTGGCTTTCGACGTGAAGCCGGACGCGACGGAAGTCTCGTACGAGGTCGCGCTGGGTGGGAAGGTGAGCGGCCTGCGTCTGGTCGCCGGTCAGCTCGAGATGCTCGACGCGGGCGGCGCGCCGCGCCTGCGCGTGCTGCCGCCGTACGTCGTGGGCGCCGATGGGGCCCGTGTCGACGCGACGCTCGCCGTCCACGGCTGCTCGGTCGACAGCAACCCAGCGCCGCCGTGGGGTCGCGCCGTGACCGCGCCCGGCGCGAAATCCTGCCAAGTGCGGGTCACCTGGCCGAACGTCGGCGTTGCGTATCCCGCGGTCCTCGATCCGCGCTGGGCGACGACGGGATCGATGACGGTCGCGCGCCAGGACCACACAACGACGGCGCTCACGAACGGCAACGTGCTGGTGACGGGCGGCCGAAACAGTGGCACGACGGGGCTCGCGACCGCCGAGATCTACAATATGACGTCGGGGACGTGGGCGGCGACGCCGAACATGTCGGGCGGGCGCTTCCTGCACAGCGCGACCAAGCTCGCCAACGGCAAGGTGCTGGTCTCGGGTGGGATCAACGGCACGACGAGCTTGCTGACGTACCAGCTGTACGATCCGGCTGCCGGGACCTGGTCGACGGCCGCGAACATGAACGCGGCCCGCCACGCCCACTCGGACACGCTGCTCGCCGACGGCCGCGTCCTGATCGCGGGCGGCCTGAACGGCACGACGCTCTTGCAGAGCGCGTCGCTCTACAACCCGAGCACCAACGCCTGGGCGCCGACGACAGGGCCGATCCCGCCGCCTGGCTGGCGTTCGGGAACCGCGACGCTGATCCAGACGAACAACCAGCAACTGAACAACAAGGTGCTGCTGGTGGGCGGCAACAACGGGACGTCGTCGCTCGCATCGGTGTTCCTGTTCGACCCCGTGCAGTCGGCGTTCAGCACGCTGGCGTCGATCTCCGCCCCGCGTGAGCAGCACACGGCGGTCGTACTGCCTGGGACGAACGGCAAGATCCTGGTGACGGGTGGAAAGAACGGGTCGGCGACGCTCGCAACGGCGCTGATCTTCGATCCCGGCTCGAGCAACGGGACCTGGTCGAACGCGGGGACGATGACGTCGGCGCGGGTCGGGCATACGGCGACGGTGCTGCCGACGTCGATCGTCGCGGGTGGGTCGGTGCTGGTGGCGGGGGGCAACAACGGAACGACGACCCTCGGTTCGGCGGAGCTGTTCAGCGGGACCAGCACGTGGACGGCGACGCCGGCTATGCCGTCGCCGCCCTCGCAAGGGCACGGGGCGGCGGTGGTCGGTACCAATATGGTGCTGGTGGCAGGCGGCGTGAACGGCACGACGGTGCTGAACAACGCGCGCCTCTACGACGCGTCGTTTGGGCTCGGGTGCACGATGAACGGCCAATGCCCGAGCGGGTTCTGCGCGAACGGGGTCTGCTGCGACCAGGCGTGCAACAACGGATGCGGCGTCTGCAACCTGCCGAACTTCGTCGGGACGTGCAAGCCCATCGCGGCCGGGACGACGTGCCGCGCGATCAACGGCGCTTGCGACGTCGCAGAGACGTGCAACGGCACGTCGCTGGTCTGTCCGAACGACGGGTTCCTGCC
>DATMZL010001697.1:0-2588 GCA_035607075.1 Polyangia bacterium | reverse complement strand
GGTCGTGTCCCGCTTCGACGTGACCGCCTGGGCGCCGGCCCCGACACCGTAGGCCACGAGCGCACCCCAGGCGACGCTGGCATCCTGACCCGACACGCCGAGCACGACCGCGGCCACGATCAGGGCGAGGGTGACGACGGTATGGCAGATCAACTGTGTCACTTCCTGGTCTTTCTCTCGAAGGCGGCGGCGGAGCGATTCGACGCGACGTTCCAGGCTCTCGTTCTGCTTCTGCAGGGCGAGCACCTGAAGCTGTAGTGTCGCCTGGATCTCCCGGGCGTCGTGGGTGCGGCGGCGCAGCTCATCGATCCACCGTGGATCATCCGGGGGGAACGACGGCCACTTGCGACGGTCTGGCACAGAATCGTCACGCTATCCCGCCGCATGATGGGATGCGCCCTTTTCTAGGCCGCGGTCTTCTTGCGGCCGGCCAAGAACATATAAATGACGACGCCGAGCACGGCACCGATAGCGAGAGAACCCCAACTGATCTTCCCCATGCTGCCCCCCTTTCTATCGGTGTCGGAAAACGAAAGAGAATCCGCCGAGCTGCAACCCGCCCATGATCGCGACCGGAATCAGCACCCCGATCACGACCAGCCACACCAGAAACGATGTGTGCGAGCCCGGCTGAACTGCGCCGGAAGCTGCGGCCACCTGCTGCTGGCCCTGCATATCCCCGAACGCGCCCGGGAAGACCGCGCCCGGCACGTCAGCTCCTCGCCGAGACCTGGGCCGGTGCCTGCAGGTACACGCCGCCCGGGTACTGGAACGCGTACGGGTTGCCGGCCAGGTTGACGAACTGCACGTCGTTCGTCAGCACCTGCAGGGTGGCGATCGAGGCGCCCCAGGTGCCGTCGATTTCGAGCGTGGACGACTGGGTGGTGCCCCACTGGGCGCCCATCGCGTAGCCGGGCAAGGCGACACCCTGGGTGTCGAGACCGGCGACGTCCGACATTTTGAGGGCAAGCTCTCCGACCTGCGCGGTCACCGGGGTTGAGCCGGCTTCGCCGCCCATCGTCGCGTACATATCGTCAAGCCACAGCAAGGGCTTGTCGTTCGAGCGGATGACCGTGCCGTCCCAGCGCACCGAGATCGGGTCGGGGTAGGCGGCGACGAAGAGAGGTGTCGCGCCAACACGGGCATTCGAGGAGTTCAGCGCCAGACAGACCAGGTTCCTGATCGAGTTACCCTTGCGCTGCAGGAGCACGTTCTGCGACGACGCCGCCGTCACCGTGTACTGCTGCACCGTCCACTTGTTGAGGGTGCCCAGGAGCGGCGGGGCGACTTCCTGCACGACGTTCGGGTTGAGCGGGTTCTGCCGGGAGGGCACCGTCCAGCAATCCATGAACACCGAGACCGTGAACGTCGGAATGGTCGTCGGCGCGGTCTGCCAGATGTTCGCCGACGTGTTGCCGGTGAGTTGCAGCTTCCACGGCGCGGAAAAGTCCTGGTTGGGCAGCGAGCCCACCCCGGTCTGCGCCAGCAGCTCGAAGACGATCGGCAGGTCGAACTGGTAGTTGGGCGACGTCGTGGTCAGCGACGGATAGGTCTGCGGGTCGTCGGCGTACTTCCAGCCGGCGTGACGGGCAGCCGTGAAGGTGTGATAGCCGGAGAACGTCGGGCCGCCGAACAACTCTTCGCCGTTCGGCTGGGTGATCGCGACCTGGGAGAACAGATCCCACGGCGCGTCGGCGGAGTTGTTGCCGCCGGAGCCGCCCGTGGAGGTGACCACGATACGCAGGGCTCGAAGGTAGCCGTACGACTTGATCGCGCCGCCCGGAGGCGACAGATCGGTCTGCGCCGTGCCGGGGGTGTAGGTGGTGGTGAAAATCTTTTCCCGGTAGCGGTGGGCCGCCGCGGTGAAGGGAAGTACGACCGCCTGGTTTGCCATCAGCTTGGCCCTCCGAACAGGTAACGACCGACCGCCGCCGGGTCAGACTGGGGGAAGTAGTGTTCGACCAACACCTGCACCGCCCGGATCACGAAGAACGCGATCGCGAGGGCGGCGATTTCGTGCAAGACGTCGACCGAGTGCACGGCTCCACAGTCGCTCGCTTGCCGCGTGTCCGCAAGGGTGCATATACTGCCGCTATCCCAACTCCACCTAAATATAGGGAGGTTCGCGTCCGGTTTCCGGCCGAACGCGGGCGCGAACTCGATGAGATCGCCCGCGAGCGCGGAGTGCAGACCGGAACACTCGTCCGCGTGATCACCTACGACTGGCTGCGGGCACAGACGAACGACGGCCCGACCCTACTACGACCGACGACGAATGCCGGCTAACCCCAAACGGATCGACGTGCTGCGGGCTCAGAGGATCGAGACGTTGGCGGGCAAACTGCTCGATGCGATGGATCGCCAGCACGGCCAGCCGCTTTTCAGCATGAACGTCGACCGCGAGCGCAACCTCCTGCGCGAGCTGATCCCGCGGTCGCGTGACGCGGCGGACGCGAGCCGATGAGATTTGCCCACGGACGCTGGGATCGGCAGCAGCCGCACGTGGTCGAAAAGGTGACCGACTTCGAGACCGGCATGGAATGGGGTCAGTGTTCCTGCGGCTGGCAGGGGGAAATGCACAACACCCC
>DATMZL010000119.1:0-4417 GCA_035607075.1 Polyangia bacterium | reverse complement strand
CTCCGACGGCGGCAGCGGCGTCGTCGCCTACGACGACGCCACCTTCAAGGTTGCGCTGCCCAACGCGACCGGCACCGACGTGACCGTGCGCGTGCGGCTGATGTTCCAGGCCATGACGTTGCACCACATCGCCGCCCTCGCCGCCGCGAACACGACGGACAACCGCGGCACGCAGCTCATGACGCTGTGGTCGCAGTCCGGCAAAGCCGCGCCGTTCATGATCGCTGAGGTCACGCAGGTCGTGCACCTCGGCGACGTCGTCCCGACTGACGGCGGCACCGACGGTCCCGCCGGCCTCGACGCCGGCAAGCCACCGGTCGGCGGCGGTGGCGGTTGCGGCTGCGCGACGGGCGGCACGCGCTCGAGCGGCGCTGGTCTCGCGTCACTGCTCGGCGTCGCGCTCTGCGCCGTGGTCCGCCGCCGGCGCCGCTGACGCTCGCGAATTCAAATCCTGGCCGCCCAGGTGCGCGGACTTCACTCACGCGATGCTGCTTCGGGACAAGAACGCCGGCTAATCACAGACCGACCAGGCCTGGATCGCGCCGCCTCGACGACGATCTTCGCCCAATCAAGTCGCCTGCCGCTCCCGCGTACCAGTTGGCGTGTTATCCGGGAATCGTGCGTCGTGTTCCGCTGGCCATGGCTGCTCTGGTGTTCGCTGGCGCCGCCGTTCATCACGCGGCGGCTCCCAAGACCGCTCCGCTCTCTCTCAGCTCGCCGGGGTCCTCAGACTACGAATCCTCGATGCGCCCAGTCTGCGGAGCGTTGCTTTCAATCAGTCGGACGCCGGCGGGGTGGCATCCGGAAGCTTGGATTGCCGTTCAGAAGGGAAGTGCTCTCTACTCAGAGATCCGATCGGCGAAGAATCTCTACTTCGAAACCGATCCCGGCAGCGGGCCCTCCTCTGTGTGCGTCGCCGAGGAGTTCTCGTATCAGACCCGGCCAGACCTCGTGAACGCGGTCGTCGCTAAATGCAAACCGAGCGTCTCGCTACGAACGTCTCAGGTCGGGCCCGAAGATCAGATCGTAGTCCACTTAGCCAATTTAGTCGGAACTTGTGAGAAGCCTGCCGGCACTCCGACCCTCGTGACGCCGACGGAGCTCCGCCCCGTCGGTCGCTGACGCTTACGGCGTCAGCTTCCAAACGCGGCTGTCGGTCGCGACGATGACCTTGCCGTTCGCGACGATGGGGGTCTGGTGGCCCTTGATCGTCGAGAGCATGACGGTGCCGGTGAGGAGGCTCTGGCCGGTGTCGGCGTTGAGCGCGTTCAGCGCGCCGTTGGTGCCGACGACCCAGACGATCGCGTCGGCGCCCGACGAGTTGCTCATGGTGACGATCGGGTTGCTGCCGTTGTTCGGTCCGCCGCACCAGGCGGGCGTCATCGCGGGAGGCGACGCCGCGCTGACCTTGACCGCCATCAGGCCGCCGGTCGATCCGGTCGGGCAGCCGCTGACGCCGCCCCTGAACACGAAGTAGGTGCCCATCGGCGTCGTGTACGCGGCGCCGGCCTGGATGATCGTCCCGTTCGCGACCTTCAGCGTTCGCACCGGGCTCGCGCTCATGCCGCCCATGCTGGCGCGGTTGAGGAGGTACGCGTTGCCGTCCTTCGCGAGCACCAGGATCAACCCGGACGGCGTCGCGCCCGGGACGTCGAACAGGATGATCCCGCTGCCGCTGATGTCGGTGTCGCTGCTGTCGAGGCTGGACCAGTTGGTCGGCACCCAGAAGTCGGTCGCCGTCGTCGTGCGCGCCAGGCTGGTGCCCAGCTTGTAGACCGCCTCGCCGTCGCCATAGGTCGACGGCGCCGAGAAGCCGCCGCTCGAGTTCGCCTTCGTGTTTCCGGTCGTGAAGATGACGTTCGACCCCTCGGACGCGATGCCGCTGGTGCCCCAGATGCCGCCGCAGGCCGCGCGCGTCGACCAGCCGACGACGTCGGTCGGCGTCGTCGTCGAAACGCCGACCACCCAGCCGTGATAGTTGTCGGCGTCGCCGATGTGGCCGCTGTACGGCACGAAGACGCGCCCGCCGACGAGCGCCGCCGCCGCGCGCTGATTCTGGTTCGTCGGGATGAAGGCGCCGCCTTCCGCGTTCTTCGCGGCGGTCTCGACGACGACCGGCCAGCCGCTCTTCTCCATGCCGTTGCTCAGGTCGACGGCGTGGATGCGGTGCCGGATGCTGTTGCTCACGTTGGTCGCCGCGTTGAAGTAGAGCGTGCGCGTCGCCGGATCGATGGTCGGCGTGCCGATGACGCCAAACGGGAGCAGCGGCCGGTTCCCGCTGTTGATATCCAGCTGCGTGGTCACGGGCGCGCCGTACTGCATGTTCGCCCACACCTCCGCGCCGGTGGAGGCGTTCAACGCGTAGACGCGGTTCTGCGCGGTCGCGACGACGATCATGTCCGGCTGACTCGTCCCCGCGCCGCCGAGGTACAACGGCTGGGCGTAGACCGGGCCGCTGATGGCGGTGTTGGCGAAGCTGGTGTCGACGTGAATGGTCGCCGCCGCGGCGCGCGTCAGCGCGGCGTCGACGTAGACACCGGTGCGGCCGAGGTTGTTGTGGAAGGTCGTGACGTTGGTCGACGTCTGCGTCGCCTGGCCGCCCGCGCCGGTCGTCCCGGCGGAGCCTGTCGTGCCACCGCGGCCCGCTGTCCCCGTGGTGCCCGCGTTGCCCGTCGTACCGCCGCGGCCAGCCGTTCCCGTCGTGCCCGCGTTCCCGGTCGTTCCGCCACGTCCGGCCGTTCCGGTCACGCCCGCGGCGCCGCCGCCCGTTCCGGCCCCACCCGACGTCGAGCCACCCGTTCCGGCCCCACCCGATACCGAGCCACCGGTTCCCGGCGAGCCTGCGTTCCCCGACGTGCCCGCGTCTCCGCTGGTGCCGGCGCCGCCGCTGACGCCCGCCGAACCGGTGTTGCCGGCGCTGCCGGTGTTGCCGCCCGTTCCGCCCGGTGTCGCGCCGCCGCCGCAGCCCGCGATCGCGAGCAAAATGGCGGCGCCAACGAAGCGAAACTGACCTAAACGCAAAAGCGCGGCGTGCATGGGGGGCCTCCTAAAAGCGGAAAGGCAAAGGCTCGTCCTGCGCGCCCGAAGTGTCAAGCATTCCCGCGTGATCGGATCGGTTTCATCGCGTTAAGAACATTTATTTTTTGAGCCGGTTTCGCAGAGTGGTGTTTTCGCCGCGGTTCAGCTCAGTCCGAGTTCGTCCAGAGCAGGAACAAGCGCGGCCCGCCGCTCGCGCCGATGCGCTCACCGGTTGCGCACAACGCGCCGTGAAAGGCGTCGTCGTAGCGGAGGCTCGTCTCGATGTTCAGGTCGGCACGGTTCGAGCGCAGGGTGCTGTCGTCCAGCACGGTGAAGCCGCGGCCGCTCTCGCGCAGCCCGCACGAGAACACGCGCCAGTCGTGCACGGCGACCAGCGGTTCGGCGGACGCGCAGCGCAGGAACGCTTCGATCCCGCTCTCGAACGCGGGTAGGACGAAAAAAGCGCGACGAACGAACGCGTGCAACCGATCGAGGATCGCGCGGTCGTACGGATCGCCCCAGGTCAGCACCGCGCTGCGGAGTGCGGGGAACTCACGCTCGAGCAGCGCGACGTCCGGATCCTCCGCCATCAGGCGCAGACCGCGGACCACGGACGCGGCCGCGGCAGCCTCGGTGCCGCGGTCGGCGTTCGCGGCCAGAGGAAGCGCCGCGCCGACCACGGACGGATAGGACATGGACAGCCCGCCCGCCTGCTGAGCGAACAGCAGAACGCCGTCAGGCGGATCGGCGATCGCGACGGCGCGCTCGAGGACGTCATCCTCGACCTCGAAGCCAACGACGACGGCGGGCAACACGTCGTCCATCCCCATGCACTCCAGCTGCAGCATCGCGCTGCGCGAAGTGTAGCCGTTAGCCGCTCAGCGCGTGGGGAGCCGCCGAGCTTTGCTCGGCGCGTACCATCGCGGGAGGGTTCGGAACCCTTTGAGGGTTCCCGATTCAATTACAGGGCAGAACGCGGAGGATCTTGATCTTGGTACCGCTGGATCCGGGCGCCGGGTAAGCGACGCTGCCGTCGGCATACGCGCGGAAGTCCTGGTAGCGGCTGCCGAGCACGTTGGGCGTGAGCTTCAGCGGCCCGGCCGACGCGGTCGTGGTGCCGGCGGGCGGCATCCCGGTCGTCGCGTCGAGCACCTGGATCCACATCTGGCGTCCGGCCGCGTTCTGCGAGAAGTCGCCCGTCGCCGTCGACGTCTCCCACGCGGCGACGAGCCGGCTGGCGCCGTACGCCGCCAGGTGCGGCGCGCGATCGTTGAGGCCGTCGCTGACGAGCGTGATGTCCTGGTTGGGCGTCGCGCTGGACGTGCTCGCGACGTGCAACAGGTGAATGTCGGCGAGGCCGTTCGCGCTCGCAGGCTGACCCGCCCGGATGTCGCTCTCG
>DATMZL010000518.1:0-5851 GCA_035607075.1 Polyangia bacterium | reverse complement strand
CTGCCCACGACGGCGAGCAACTGCTCGGCGAGCGCTCGCGTCCATTCGATGCCGTCCGGTGGAAACCGGCGATCGCTGAACATGCGCCGGTGCCGCTGCTTGATGTTGAACAGCGCCTTCACGAAACCATCGCGCAGACCCATCATCGACTTGGGATCCACTTCCGGGAGCGGGGGCCGCTCGAGCGCCTCAAGCAGCAGCGGCGCCGCCCAGTCCCAGTTCACGCACCCGGTGCGGGCCATACTCGGCCCGCAGCCGATCCAGGTAGTGCGCGGCGTTGGTGGGGTCGACCTCGTTGCTGAACGCCTCCTCGCGCGTCGGCTTCAGCTTCTCTTTCCCAAATAGGTATCGATAGAACTTCGACTTCGTGTTCTTGCGAAACAGCTCGCGGACGTGAGCGATCAGCTCGGGAACGGACGCATCCTCGCGGTCGACGTCCAAGGTCCGCGCATTGTCCGATATCCTCGACGTCGACGCGAGCCGCGGGAGCAGCTAATCGCCGGTCGGGTAGAAGAACTCCTCGCGCGTGATCTTGCCGTTCTCGATCGTGAACAGCCCGACCTCGTCCATGGTCGTTCGCTTCCCGCTCGGCTTGTCGGTGACGTCGAAGAGGAAGCGCACGGCGAATCGGTTCTCGTTCGGGAAGGGGCCGCTCACCTCGGCGCTGTGAACGAGGTGGCTGTCCTGCCAGCCCTTACCCTTGGTCTTGATCGCGTCCAGTCCTTTCGCCGTCTTGTCGCCGCCGGGGGGCGGCACCGCTTCCACGCTCACCGCGTTCTTGGCGTACAGCTCGTCGAGACAGGCGTCGAACTTGCCCTGCTGGCAAAGGGACACGTACCGCTTGGCGATCTCCTGCGTGGTCATGTTGGCCTCCTTGATGTCGGGCGCCCGGCATTCAGCCCGCGCGCGCACGCGAAATCTGGCGACGTGCGGCCGTTTAGGAAGGCGCAGGGAAGTCCCGGATTCGCGGCGCGCGTCAGAATCCAGCCAGCGCGAGACCGCAGACGATGCCGCCCGCGGTCGGTCCGCAACCGGGGCCCAGGTGCGGCGAGCGGGACGCGGTCTTCACTTCGCGCGGGGGCGCGAGGAAAGCACCCCACATCTGTAACGCCGTGCCGGAGACAAGGCCGGCGACGAGGACCGCGTCCGTCGACAGGCGTCCGTTCCGGGTCGTCCCGTCGAACCGTATTGATGCGGCGACGAGCGGCGAGAGCACACTGACCGCGGTTCCACCCCAGAACATCGGCGAGCGCCAGATGCTTGCCTCACGCGCGGCGGCCAGCCGGGTTGCTCCGATCCATCCAGTGGCCACCGCACCCACAGGAACGAACAACACGACCGGCGTGCCCTTGCATGGCATGTCCGGAGCGCCGCAGTCCTCCTTCGAGTCATCGATCAACCAGGCTGCGGTCAGGGCGTACAGCGCGGTCGAACCGACTTCGAGCGCTACGCCGCCGAAGGTGTGCAGCTTCAACATCGTCAGCCGCCTGCGTCTGATCTTCTCGGCCCGCCGCGCCGCAGCCGGCGTGATCGTAGCCGGCTCCCCTGAATTGAATTCCTGCAACGGCGCGACCGCGGGTTGGTCATCGGGGCCGGTCTCGGGCGCGCCGGCCACCAGGCTCGATCCGAGAACGAGCGCGGCGAGCGTGGTCATCCTTCCGACCTGAAGCAGTTATCGTGCCCATGCGCGGCGCAGGATCTCCGGCCGCATCGGCATCCAGGCGCCGCGCAAGCGCCGGAGCAAGGACAAGAATGTCGTGGTCCCGCGATCGTGCATGAGTCGGGCGCGATCAGAGTTGCGCCTCCGATCCGTCGCGGTAGCGTGAATGTTGATGGGGGAGAGCGGGGCCTCGATACTGGCGGTGGATGACCATCCCGCCAACCTCCTAGCGCTATCCGCGATCATCGAGCCGCTGGAGGCGCGTCTCGTCACGGCGGCCTCGGGACGTGAGGCGCTTGAACGCGCCGCGCAGGAAGAGTTCGCGGTCATCCTCCTCGACGTGATGATGCCCGAGATGGACGGCTTCGAAACGCTGAGTCGTCTTCGCGCGCAGCCGGCGTCCATGCATACCCCTGTCATTCTCGTCACGGCTTACGAGCTGAACCCGCGAGCCATGGACAAGGTGCGCGGCATGGGGCTGGTCGATTACATCCTGAAGCCGATCGAGCCCGAGCTGCTTCGAAGCAAGGTCGCCGCGCTGGTCGCGCTGCACCAGCGGGGCGAAGCGCTGGAGGCCAAGGACCGGGGCATCGCCATGCTGGCGCACGATCTCCAGAATCCGCTGACCGTCGTGACGACGTCGACGAGCCTCCTGCTGCGCGCGAACCTGGATCCACGGTTGCGAAACGCTGCGGAGAGGATCTCCCGAGGGGCGGCGCGCATGAGCGAGATGGTTCGCGCTCTCACGGACTACGCGCGGGCCGGCCTCGGAGCGATGCCCATAACGGCGGCTCGAATGGATCTGGGCGATCTGTGCCGCGAGCTCGTACGCGATGTGGTCCAGACCGACTCAGCGCGCGGCATCGAGCTGAGTTGCGCCGGCGATCTCGACGGCGAATGGGATCGACACCGGCTCCATCAAGCGCTGTCGAACCTGGTCAGCAACGCCTTCCGTTACGGCGCCGGCGACGTCATCGTGCGGGCGCAAGGCGATCAATCGCACGTCGAGATCTCCGTGCACAACGGAGGCGAGCCGATTCCACCGCAGCTGCTTCCCGTGATCTTCCGGCCCTTCGAGCGCGGCGAGAAGAGCCGCGGCGGCCTCGGGCTGGGACTTTTCATCGTCCACGAGATCGCGCGCGCGCATGGCGGCGACGTCTCCGTCACGTCGAGCGTCGATAGCGGAACGACCTTCACCGTGCGCCTGCCCCGCGTCGCGTGACGCGCCAACGCGTACAATCGAGGCGTGAGTCTTCGCCCGCGCGGTCAGGTGGCGGCGTTCCTCGTCGCGCTGGCCGCAGGGGCGTGCGTCTCCCACCGTGGGAAGAGTGCCGCGGTGGATGGCGGCCACGAGCGAGGCGCCTCCGCGCCCGGGCGCGACACGACGGATTTCTCGGGGCTGCGCAAGCTCTTCGGCGGGGATTTTCCGGTCGATCCGACCGACACGAGGCAGCCGCCGGGTTTCCAGAGCCTGCGCGCGGCGTATGCCCGCTGTGTCCCGAGCGGCGCGCGCGCGAATCGCGGCGGCGCGGGCCGTCTGCTGCGCGACGCCCGCCGCATCAACCGGGTCGAGGTCTTCGACCTGGGCGCTTGCCGCTCCCTCGCGGAGCTCGATCGCACGGATCGTGATCGCCTGGTGGCCGTGCTCGCGAAGGAGAAGATCGCCGACTCGTGGGGGAACAGCGCGTACGTGTGGCCAGGGATTGCCCTCGTCATCTCGACGGGAGCTTCGGGCGTCTTCGTCGCCGAGTTCACCGGTGAGGACTACATCAGCGTCGACAATCCGAAGCCGTCGAAGGAAAGGCTCGCGTCCGCGATCGGCGGAACCGACGACCAGATCTTCATCCCCGACGAGCTCGCGGACCGGCTCCGCGCCGTCATCGACCAGGTCGCCGGCCCCCAATTCGTGGACGACAACATGTACGGGCTCGACAGGTGGCGCTACGAAACCGCCAAGCTCGGTCGCAAGGACGGGATTCCGTTCGACGCCACCACGCTCGCCGCACCGTCGAGTCCGGACACCTTCTGGACCAGCGAGGCGCGTCCGGTGGTCGTCCGCCTGCTGTCGCCTCCCCTCCGTGAGGCTGGCCAGAGCATCTTTCTTGTCGCGCGGATCTGGTTGCCGCTGACCTGCGAGTACGCGGGACCGGTCTCCGAAGAAACGCGCCGCGATCCGGGCGCGCCGATCGCGTACCGGGCGCGGATCTGGCACCGCCATGGCGGCGACTGCGATCGGGTCGACCGGAACGTCGACCGGGTGATCGCCGTCCCCACGCACGAGCCGCGATCGTTCCGCTTTCTCCTGACGGGGAGCGCGACGGCGACCGTCGAGGTGAAAGGCCCGGCACCCAATGTCCCGCCCGCCGACCGCGACAGGCGTGAGGGCTCGCGCTGTCGCGCGGACGCCGATTGCGAGACGGCCGACGTCTGCGTGCCGGACCGGTCCGACGCGGGCGGCCCCGGCACCTGCGCCCGGATCTGCAACCAGAACATCGATTGCGCCGGCGGTCGATGCGATCACGATCGCGGAATCGTCGGCGTCTGTGCGCCCGATGCCGCGCGTTGCGACGACCGGCACCCTTGTCCCTGGGGCCAGAGCTGCCGCGGGAAAACGTGCGCATGGCCGACCCCGCTGACCGCTCACGTCCAGGGTGACTGCCGGTCAGACGGCGCGTGTCGCCTGGGCCTCATGTGCTTGAAGGACGTCGCGACGGCGGAAGCCGCCGGCCGGTGCCGCAGGCTCTGCACCAGCAGCGAGATGTCCTGCGGCGGCAAGCACGCTTGCCGTGAACCTTCAATACACGGGACCGACGACGCGGTGCCGCTCACCGCCGACCAGCGACAGCACGAAGACCGCGAGCGCGACCATTGCGTTATTCCAGAAGGTCATCGGGTTGGAGCGACCGAGCAACGCGGTGAACGCGAACAACCATAATCCGAGCGCCAGCGTGACATAGCGGGCCCATTCGTGGCGCACGGACAGCGCGCCGAAAAAGAACAAGCCGGCACCGACGGCGGCGTTGTTGATCTGGTCGGGCCGGCTGTGCGGCCAAGCGTTCCCCGAGAACAAGACCCAGACCGACAGCATGACGACTGCGACGCGTTTCCACATTCTCTTGTCGCCCCCACAGCGAAGCTACTTGCTGTCCCCGAGATGACAAGGGTTGGTCCTTGTTCGGGAGTGGTAACAATTCACATAGGCGCGGGGCGCGCGAGCTCGCTCATGCAGTACAAGGGGTTGCGTCTTCTCAACGTTTTCCTGGGTCTGTGGGTGGTGGTGTCGTCGGCTCTCCTCGGCCACGCCGGATCAGCTGTCGCGATCAACGGCTGGGTCACCGGGATCATCATCGTCGTGACGGCGCTGCTCGAGTTCCGCCTGCCCGGGTTTCGTTTCGTGAACACGGCGGCCGGCGTCTGGCTGGTCGCCTCACTGTTCGCGTGGCCGAACTACTCGTCGCCGGCCGTGTGGAACAATGCGTTCGCCGGGGCCGCCATCGCGCTCGTGTCGCTTGTCGGTCCGCAAGAAGCCGACATGGTCTCGTCGTAGGCGTCTCGTCGTAGGCGAGTCCGTAATCGATTGGAGGAGGTGCGGGATGGTCTCTCAATTTCGCTACGCGAACATCTTGCTCGGGCTCTGGTTGTTCATTTCGGCGTTCGCGTGGCCGCACAGCCACGCCTCGTTCACGAACACATGGATCATGGGCATCATCGTGGCGTTCGTGGCGCTGCTTGCCCTGAGCATTCGTCAGGTCAGGTTCGTGAACACCGTCTCCGGGATCTGGCTCGTCGTCTCCGCCTTCTTGCTGCCACGGCTGCGTGGCGCGGACGGGGTGGGCACGGTGCTGAACAACCTGATCGTCGGCATTCTCGTCTTCGGGCTGTCGCTCGCAGGCGGCAGCGTCACGCGCGGGAAGCCGGTGCGTACGACCTGAAGCGCCGGGCGCGCGTCGTCAGGACGTCGCGCCCGCGAGCAGCGTCGACAGCGTCACGCAGGCCAGGCCGCGTGCGCGAAGCAGGTCGAGGAGCGTCGGCAGGGCGCGCACGGTGGACTCGCGCAGGGCGGTCTGCTCGGACAGCGTCCCGTCGTGCAGGGCGATGATGTCGCCGGGGCGGGCGCGGGCGCCGAGGCGGCGCATTTTCTCGGGCGTGAGCGACCATACGCCGTCTCGGGGCGCGGTGGTCCAGGTGACG
>DATMZL010001489.1:0-2130 GCA_035607075.1 Polyangia bacterium | reverse complement strand
AGCGCGCGCAACATGGACGTGCTGCGCCCGATCGCGCGCGGGCAGGAAGCGCCCGAGTTCTCGCTGCCGCGCATCGACGCCACGCCCGGCGCGATCGCGCTGGGCGCGCTGCGCGGCCAGGTGGTCGTGCTCGACTTCTGGGCCACCTGGTGCGCGCCGTGCGTGCAGATGATCCCGGTGCTTGACGCCGTCAGCACCGAATGGGCAGGCCGCGGCGTCAGCTTCGTCGCCGTCAACTCCGACGGGGGCGGCGCGACCGTCGACGAGATCAAGGCGTTCCTCGTCGAGCACCCGATCTCGTACCCGGTCGTGCGTGACGGCAGCGGCGAGGTGGGCGCCCTCTACCGCGTGGAAGCGCTGCCCAGCATCGTCGTGATCGGACGCGACGGTCGGATCCGCGGCAGCTACGTCGGCTTCACGATGAAGGGCACGCTGGAGAAGGCGCTGCGCGAAGCGGTCGAGGCGACGGACGCGACGCCCGCGGCGCCTTAGCGCGTTACCCTTCGCGGCGCGCGACCTCTTCCGTGAAGTAAACGCTGCCGCGATGGCGGGCGCCCGGCAGGTGGCTGTCCCAGCAGGACGCCGAGCAGAACACCAGCTTCACGCGACCCGAATTACAGGTGCTGACCGAGCACTTGATGACCTTGCCCCCCACGGCGATCGGCTTGCGGCACATCGAGCAGACGAAGGCGGGGGTCGACATCGGCGCACCGTAACAGGAAGAGGCGGCTTCGATAAGTTAGATTCGCGTGGGCAAGGTCGGGCTTCGCCCGACCGGCCCGTCGCGGGAGGTTTGGAACCCTCCCAGGGTTCCAAGTTAGAGTTGCGTCACTTGCGTCTGCCCGGACATGTCTTCACCGAGCTCTGCCTCGCAGGCGCGATGTTGGCCGCTGCCAGCATCGGCGCCGTCCGCGGCGCTCGCCTCCTGCGTGCGGAAGTGCCGGCGCAATCGATCGGCCCCGCCGCGCCGCCGACGGCGCTGGGCGCGCGTAACGATCTCTCCAGCCTGCCCGATCTGCGCGTCGCCCTCGAGACGACCGGCACGTTCCTGGGAATGTCCGACGAGCTGTTGCTCGAGCGCGTGCGCGCGCAGCCGATCGCGCGCTTCAAGCTGAATCACGGCGGCTCGTCGCTGTCGTTCCGCGTCGATTTCGCCGACGGATCGCGCGCGGCCTGGAAGCCGATGCAGACGAACATGCAGAGCGTCCCGCGCAAAGAGGTCGCCGCCTACCGTCTGAACCGCCTGCTCGGGCTGCACGCGGTGCCGCCCGCCGCCCCGCGCGCCGTCACGCGCGAGGAGCTGCTCGAGCACCTGCACCCGGAGAGCCTGGCCGCGCTCCCGCGCATCAAGGCGGAGACCGTGTTCGGCCCCGACGGCAAGACGATCGGGACCGCGTCTTACTGGATCCCGATCATCAAGGATTCCGGCTTCGACACACCGGACGGCCGCAAGCAAACGCAGGCGTGGTTGACGGTCGGCCAGGAGATCCCCCCGGAGAAGATGTCGATGGCCGCGCAGGTGTCGACGCTGATCGTGTTCGATTTCCTGACCTCGAACCCGGATCGCTATTCGGGCGGCAACATGAAGATGTCCGAGGACGGCAAGCAGCTCTACTTCATGGACAACACGATGTCGTTCTACGTCGACGGCAACGGCAACGAGCGCAACCGCGACGTCCTCTACAAGACGCAGCGGTTCTCGCGCGCGCTGATCGAGGCGCTGGACAAGGTCACCGTTCCCAACCTGCAGCGGGCGCTCGCCGAGGAGCTGGGGACGCCCTACGAAATCCTGACGCCGCCCGAGATCTCGGCGGTCGTCGCGCGGCGCGCGCTGGTCCAGCGTTACGTCCACGATCTCAGCGCCCAGCTCGGCGAGAGCAACGTCCTCTACTTCCCATAATGGGGACCCTCGAAGGGTCCCCAGACCCTCCCGCGATGAGCTCCGCGAGGCAAAGCCGCGCTCCGCGCGACGCGACCGTGACAACCGACTGCGCCTGAAAGTTCCGCGGAACATTCGGCGGCGCGCGGCTGTCCCGGATGCATGAAGCGCATCGTCGTCCTTGTCGCAGTCGTCGGGATCGCGTGTCAGTCGGGCGAGGCGGGCGTGACGCCCGAAAATGCGAGCACGGG
>DATMZL010000637.1:0-3986 GCA_035607075.1 Polyangia bacterium | reverse complement strand
CGTCGTGTGCGGCGTGGTGCTGACGCTGCTCTGGCTCGGCTGGTTTCCCGACCTGCGGGCGCCCGGCGCCGATCTGCGGCGCGTCGCCGCCGCCACCGTGCTGACGGGGCTGCTCGCGTTCAAGATCGCCGCGCGCGTGCGCACCGCCGAACGCCGCCGTACGCCCCGCCGCGAGGCGATCTCCGACGCCGAGATCGGCCTGCTGCTGCTGACGACCGTCTACTTGCTGCTCGCGCTTTCGGGGGGCGTCGGCTCCGCGGTCTACCCGCTGGTGTACGCGGTGGTCAGCTTCCTGGTGACGTTCCACCGGCTTGTCGTGGGGCTGCCGCTGGCCGGGACCGCGATCGGGTTCGAGGCCGTGCTCTGCTTCAGCCCGACGGCGCCGCCCGAGGCGGCCGGGCTGTTCGCCGGTCACGCCGCGTTCATCGCCGTGTTCGCGTTGCTCAACGTCGTCTTCCTGCACGCCGAGGTGGCGCGCCAGCGCCGCGAGCACACGCGGCGGGTGGAAGACGAGGTCACGGCGATGCGGGAAGAAGCCCGCGACTTCCGGTTGATCTCGACGGCGCTGTCGTCCGAGAGCCGCGTGCGCACGCGCGCCGAGGAGCAGGAGAAGCTGTCGCAGGGATCGATCCAGACGATCCACGAGCAGCTCTACTACAACCTGGACCTGGTGCGCGGCGCGCTGGGGTTGCAGACCTGCGCGCTGCTGTGGCTGGACGAGGCGGGCGAGCGCTTGAAGGTGAAGGAGCTGTGCACCGATTCCACCCACGTCGTCGAGGGCTCGATCGCCGCCGGCGGCGGCGTGCTGGGCGCGATCTTGAAAGAGCTGCGGCCCTTCACGCTGGAGGCCCCGCGCCTGTCGCTGCTGCCGTACTACGCCGGCCCGGCGGAGGTGGGTGCGTTCCTGGGCATACCGGTGGTGGAGGGCCGCAGTGCGCGTGGCATCCTGGTCGGCGATCGCGCGGACGCGCGCAAGTTCGAGCCCGCCGACGTCGCGCTGGTGACCGCCGCCGCCGCGCAGGTCGTCCGCGTCGTGCAGTCAGAGCGCGTGTTCCAGGCGCTGGAGCGCTCGAAGCACGAGCACGAACGCTTCTACCAGGCGTCGGCGGAGTTGAACCGCGCGCTGACGCAGGACCAGGTCTACGACGCCGCGATCGCAGGCGCGCGCGGCGTGTGCGATTTCGAATTCGCGTGCATCGCGACGTACGAGGCGCGCCGCGGCAACCACACCATCCGGCGCGTGGTGGGCGAGGGCGCCGACAAGCTGCTGGGGACGTCGCACAAGGATCCGTCGTCGATCGCGTCGATGGTGGCGAAGAACAAGCTGGCGCTGCCCGCGGGCGGCGACTGGCACGAGCGTGACGTGCCGGTGTTCTCGCACCCGATGCGCATCAAGGACTACGAATCGCTGCTGGTGGTGCCGCTGATCGTGAAGGACGAGGTGATCGGCACCTTCACGGTGGCGGCGACGCGCGCGGGCGCGTTCCCGAGCGATCGCCGCCATATGCTGGGCGTCATCGCCAACCAGGTCGCCGTCTCGATGCAGAACGCGCGCATGTACGAAGCGCTGGAGGAGCAGGCGACCACCGACGGGCTCACCGGTTTAGTGAATCACCGCACGTTCCAGGAGCGGTTCTCGACGATGCTGGGACGAGCCGAGCGCCACGACCTGTCGGTGTCGCTGCTGCTGACCGACATCGACCACTTCAAGAAGATCAACGATACGTACGGCCACCCGACGGGCGACGAGGTGCTGCGGAGGGTCGCCGCGATCCTGAAGGCGAGCGCGCGCAAGATCGACATCGTCGCCCGCTACGGCGGCGAGGAGTTCGCGCTGGTGCTGGAGGGGACGGACCGCGCGGGCGCGCGCCAGCTGGCCGAGCGCATCCGCCAGGAGGTCGAGCAGCAGTCGTTCCCGTCGTCGAAGGGCGCCTTCGGCGCGACGCTGTCCATCGGCGTCGCCAGCTACCCCGACGACGCGCGCGAGAAGCCCGAGATCATCGCGCGCGCCGACCAGTCGCTGTACAGCGCCAAGCACGGCGGCCGTAACCGCACCGTCTGCTTCAGCGACATCGCCCCCGCGAAGCTGAAGGTCGCGAACGCGAAGTAGGAGTATCGTTGCCGCGTGCCGCGGGCGGCGATGACGCGAATAATCCTGTGCGTCGCGATGGCCGGCTGCGCGCCGAAGCCTCCGCCCTTCGACCCGGGCGCCTTGCGGGCAAGCATGCCGCGGACGCTGATCGTGGCCGCGGACCGCAGCCCGCCGATCACGGCCGAAGGGCGTGCGCACGAGGGCTTCGATGTCCGCTACTTGTTCGGCGTCGTGGGCGCGCTCGCTGTTGCGGGCCGGAACGAACAGGCCGCCAGGCGACGGGGGCGCTGGATGAAAGGCTGCCAGCTGGATGACCCCGTCGACGACATCCGAGATGACGTCGCGGAGGCGCTCGCGGACGCGCTGTCGCTGCACGTACTGGATTCGGATCGGCGGACCAAGGCGAAGGCGCCGGAGGACGTGATCGCGGACTATCCGGGCGCCGACCTGATCCTCGACATCCGCACGTCCAAGTGGGGCATCCGCCGGGTCGCCCCACAGGACGACAGTCGAAAGGTTCACTTCGCCGCCGTTTACGAAGGCACCGTCCGGTTGATCGACGCCCGCAAGCGCGCGGTCATCGTCGAGTCGACCTGCTGGATCCAGTACAGCAACGGCGGCGACCAGCTTACGATCACCGAGCTGCTCGCGGACGACTGCGCGCTGCTCGACAAGGGCCTCACGCTGAGCGCGAACACCTGCGCGCAGCGCCACCGCGCCGCCCTCGGCCTCGAATAGCTAAGGTCCCGCGCCGGCTCCGCTGTTGCAGTATTCGTTGAAGCGGTTGCCCGTCGCGCTGTAGGCGCGGCCGCTGGTGGCGGCGGCGGCCCACGGCGCGGTCTTGTTGATGTGGCCGCCCAGCGTCGATTCGCGGATCACCGCCTGGCCGTTGGGCGTCGGCGTGGTGCTGCTCTGATCCCAGGAGCGGCCGAGTGAGATCTTGTTCGACGGCGCGCCGGACTCCGCGGTGAAGTTCACGTGGATGGCCAGGAAGCCGTAGTCGTTGTCGACGTGCGTGCTGGGCGCGAAGTGCACGCCCGAGCCGGTTCCCTTGCGCGACGCCAGGTAGTGGATCTCGCCGCCGTCGATCACCATGACGGCGCGGCCGAAGATGAAGTCGGTGTCGCCTTCGATGAAGCTGTTCTTGATGTAGACGCGCGCGATCGCGGTCGCCGACGACGAATCCACGTACAGAGTGTCCTGGAACCCGTGCAGGCGGACGTTCTGCAGCACGGTCTTGTCGCCGGTCGTGTAGAGCGCGACCGCCTGGATGTTGCTGCCGCTGGTGGGCGTCGCGAAGTCGTTCGAGATCGTGAGGTTCATGAGCTGCAGGCCCGCCGCCTTCGATGTGAACGTCGAGCTCTGCGCGGTGCCGCCCGCGTCTCCGGCGGACGCGCTGTTGACGATAGTCACCCGCGTCGCGTCCGTGTCTGCGCCGTACAACGTGATGGGCGTCGATCCCGAGATCGAAACCACGCCGCGATACGTGCCCGGCTTGATCAGGATGTATCGGCGCGCCGATCCGGACGCGGCGGCCGTGAGCGCCGCCTGCACGGTCGTGTGCGTGCCGCTGCCGTCGGACGCGACAGTGAAGTTCGGCGTGAACGAGCTCGCGGAACCGAGGCCCGCCGTCGGATCCCACGCGTCGGGCCCCGAAGAGAGGTACTTCGCGATCGTGTAGTTCGCCGCTTCGGCGCTGGTCAGCTGCGGCCGCGTCGACGTGCCCGCGACGGGCGACGCGCACATGCCGTTCGATCCGGCGCTGCCAGTCGTGCCCGCGTTTCCGGTGGTGCCGCCGCGTCCGGCTGCACCCGTCGTGCCGGCCGTGCCGGTGGTGCCGCCGCGCGCGCCGCCCGTGCCCGCGGCGCCGCTGGTGCCCGCCGTCCCTGTCGTC
>DATMZL010000137.1:0-2522 GCA_035607075.1 Polyangia bacterium | reverse complement strand
CGGCCGGGCTGGGACTGCCACGGCCTGCCGATCGAGCAGCAGGTCGAGAAGAACCTGGGCAAGGACGCGCGTACGCTGGACGCGGTCGCGTTCCGGCAGAAGTGCGAAGAACACGCGCTGAAGTTCGTCGACGTGATGCGCACCGAGTTCAAGCGGCTCGGCTGCGTCGGCCACTGGGACGATCCCTACCTGACGCTGGCCAAGGACTACGAGGCGACGATCGCGCGCCAGCTGGCCGGGTTCGTGAAGGCGGGCCTCGTCTACCGCGACAAGAAGCCGGTGCACTGGTGCTTCTTCCACCGCACCGCGCTCGCCGAGGCGGAGGTCGAATACGAAGACCACGCCTCGCCGTCGATCTACGTGCGGTTCCCGATCGCCGAAGGCGTTGGAAAAGCCGATGCTCGTCTGCGCGGAAAGCCGGCGGCATTCGTCATCTGGACGACGACGCCCTGGACGCTCCCCGCCAACCTCGCCGTCGTCGCTAATCCCGAGCTGGACTACGTCGCGATTCCGCGCGACGGGGAATACCTGATCGTCGCGGCCGGCCGCGCCGAGGCGTTTCTGGCGGAGACGGGCATCACCGCACCCGAGCAGACCTGGATTCCGATCTCGCGAGACGGGCTGCGCGCGCTCGAAGGCACGGTCTACACGCCGCCCTTCCCACGCCCGAACGCCGACGCGAAGCGCGACTACCGCCTCTGGTTCGCGCGCCACGCGACGCTGGAAGCGGGCACCGGCCTGGTCCACACCGCGCCCGGCCACGGCGCCGAGGACTACCTCGTCGGGCGCGAGCACGGCCTGGAGATCTTCGCACCGGTGGACGAGAATGGCCGGCTCACGCAAGAGGGCGGCACGGTCCTGAACCTACAGGGGACCAAGGTGTTCGATGCGAACAAGGGCATCGTCGATTTCTTGGCCGGCGGGCTGCTGCTCAACAAGCCGGGCGAGACGGTGCGGCACTCGTACCCGCACTGCTGGCGCTGCCACAACCCGATCATCTTCCGCGCGACCGAGCAGTGGTTCGCGCGCCTGGGCGACGCCGCCGACGAGAAGTCGCTGCGCCACCGCGCGCTGGCCGAGATCACGAAGACGCAGTGGATCCCGGCCTGGGGAGAGAACCGGATCCGCGGCATGATCGAGGCGCGCCCCGATTGGTGCCTGTCGCGCCAGCGCGTCTGGGGCGTGCCGATCCCGGCGTTCCGCTGCGAGAAATGCGGGAAGGACCTGCTCGACGCTGCGGTTATCGAGCACGTGGCGGACGTCTTCGCGCGCGACGGATCGAACGCGTGGTTCGCGCGGCCCGCGGCCGAGCTGCTCCCGGCGGCGACGTCGCCCTGCAGCTGCGGCGGGACGTGGGAGAAGCAGAACGACATAGTCGATGTCTGGTTCGAATCGGGCGTGTCGTGGGCGGCGGTCGCGGAGGGCAAGCTGCTGCCGGCGGGTGAGAAGGTCGACCTGTATTTGGAAGGCGCCGATCAGCATCGCGGCTGGTTCCACTCGGCGCTGCTGACCGGCGCGGCGACGCGCGGGCAGGCGCCCTACAAGGCGGTGCTGACGCACGGCTGGGTGCTGGACGAACGCGGCAAGCCCTACTCGAAGTCGGAGATCGCGAAGGCGCGCGCGGCGGGCGCGAAGATCACGTACGTCGATCCGGCCGTGTGGATGGAGAAGAACGGCGCCGAGCTGCTGCGGCTCTGGACGGCGGCGTCCGACTATCAGGGCGACGTCGTCTTCTCGGAGACGATCCTGGCGCAGCTGGGCGAGTCGTACCGGAAGATCCGCAACACCTGCCGCTTCCTGCTGTCCAACCTTTATGACTTCGTACCGTCGCGCGATCGGCTGGAGGACCACGAGCTGCGCGAGCTGGACCTGCTGGCGCTGGGCGTGCTGCGCGAGCGCGACCACCAGATCTTCGACGCCTACAAGCGCTACGCGTTCCACGAGGTCGTGCGGCTGATGAACGACTTCGCCATCACCGTGTCGGCGGAATACCTGGACCCCATCAAGGACGCGCTCTACTGCGAGGCGGCGGGCTCGCGCGTGCGGCGGAGCGTGCAGACCGCGGTGCACGAGATGATCCGGACGATCTCGCTGTGGATGGCGCCCGTCCTCTGCTTCACCGCGCAGGACGTCGCCGACGAGCTCGCGCGCCTGACCGGCGAGCCGTTCGACGTGCACGCCGCCGTGCGCGTCGTCGACGCGGGCGAAAAGCTCGGCAACCCGAACAAGCGCTGGATCGAGGAGATCCGACCGCGCCGCGAGGCGATCCTGCGCCAGCTCGAGGCGTTCCGCGCCGCCGGCCACAAGTCGCTCGAGGCGCGCGTGCACGTGACGCCCGCCGCGGCCGAGCGCCCGCACTGGCAGTGGAGCCTGGCCCACCTGGCCGAGCTGTGCGTCGTGTCGCGCGTCGAGGTTGATGCGACCGACGCACCGGCCGGCACGGCTGCGACCATCGTCGTCGACGAGGCGCCCGGGCCGACCTGCCCGCGCTGCTGGCGCCGCACCGGCGCGTCGGCGGGCCC
>DATMZL010000141.1:0-2722 GCA_035607075.1 Polyangia bacterium | reverse complement strand
CGTCCTCGTAGATCCCGGCGTGCGGGGCCAAGTTTTTGACCTCCGCCCCGGCCAGCGTCCGCCCGCGCGACGGGATCACCGTCACGCCCCGACGGAGGCCGCCTTCCCGGTACGGATAGGCGGCGCGCAGCGCGTCGGCCGCCTCGTTCGCCGCCGCGGTGAGAATGCCCTCGGCTTCACTGACGAGATTCCCCGTAAGTACCTGCAATTCCTGTTTGAAGGTGTCGAGCCCATCCCATTTCACCGAGAGCGTCGCCATTACGCGAACACTTCTTTGCAGGTGATCTGGGTTTGCCAGTCGCCCTCACCGCGATTGAGGACGCTGTCGACGTGGAAGGTGCGGCCCTTGAACCGGACGCGCGTCGCGGTCGTGATCCCGGCGTGATAGTGCCCGACCAGCGTGAGCAGGCCGCCGCCCTCGGCCAGTGGGTTCGCGTACCACGTCGGCGGATCGAGCGGCGTGACGCTGCCGGCCCCATCGGTCGTGTCGAGCGTGACGAGTAATCGATAATCGCCGATCGCCATCTCACTTCACCGTCGGGTCGCGATAGGCGTGGAGTAGGTCATAAATGCCCGGCCAGGGACTCTTCACGTCGCCGTCGCCGCGGTCCGCGTAGTAGTAGTCGGTCAGGAGCAGGATCGCGTGCGTGACGGGCGTGGGCGCGGTCGCCGCGGTCCACGTCGGATCGACGCCCACGTTCAGGTACGCGAGGATCGCCTGCTGGGCGGTGTCGAGTTTCTGCTGCACGTCGGCGTCTTCCGTCGTGCCGGTCAGGCGGAGATGCGCCTTCGCCTGGTTGACGGTCCAGAGCGGCGGGAGCGTGACGTGCGAAAACTCCAGCGTCATGGCACCTCCGCGGGCACGGCGGCGGCGGCCGGCGGCGGCACCGCGGGGACCGGCGCCCGCGCGGTGCGATCGGCGAGCTCGCTGATCGGGTAGTACTGCTGTTGCAAGTACGGTAGATCCCCGCCGGGGACGGGGCCGAGGCCGTAATAGGTATCGCGCACTTCGTTGACCGACATCCCGGCGGCGATCGCCGTCTTGGCCGCCGTCGTGCGCGTCGCGGTATCCATCCAGATCAGCAGCGTGTCGTCAAATTCGAGTTTGAGATAGAGCGGCAAGTCGAGCGCGGCGCCCTGCACCGCGGCGATGCTGGTCGAGTGCGGCTCGATGGTTTGCGACTTGTACTGGAGTTGCGACGCTTCGGCATTCGCATACGGCGGTTGCTTGTTGGTGTTGACGATGCTGATCGGGATGCCGAACACTTCGCAGATTTTTTCTTCGGTCCATCCGAGCTGCGCGATCAGTTCCGACTCGACCGCGCTGCCGCCGATATCGTGATAGACCATGCCCTGGTCGGTCAGCATGATCTCGCCGGTCTTGAAGTTCGCCAGCGTGGCCTTGATGCGATCCGCGGACGCCGGATCTAATTTCGTTGGGGCCGACAGCATGCCGGCGGGCCGGCCGCCCTTCGCAAAAAACGTCGTGCTGCTCGCCTGGATCGCCTGGGCCTGCGTGACGGCGCCGCTCAGGCTGTAGAGCGGCGAGACCCCCTGCAGCGGATGAAACAGACAATTCCAGCGGTCGTGCCCGATCTCCCGCGCGCTCACGACGATCGGCTCGGACGCGGCGGCCAGCCCGGCGAGGTCGTTCGACTGCAGCTCGTAATACACGCTGCCATCGGGGGCGATCAGCGTCTTGACTTTCAGCGGATCGAGCACGTACTGCGCCCGCACGACGCTGCGGTCGTCCCGCTCGTTGAACACATAGGTATTGCCGTACAGCAGTTTGCTGAGCATCCACTGCTCGTAAAACTGCTGCGGGGTCTGGTAGCGGTTGGGTCGCCGCAGGACGGGGCTGTACGCGGAGTTGGTGGTCTCGAACCAAAAGCCGTTGTCGTCCTGCTCGAGGAGGAGCGGCGGCGCGATCTTGGCGATGTCCTGCGCGATCCGCGAGACGACCGCGAACACGCTCGGATTCGCGAGCGCATTCTCGGTGGGGAGCGGATCGTTCAGTTGCCACGCGCCGGTATAGGGCTCGTGCACGATCGGCGACCAGCCCCCGCGCGCGACCGTCAGCAACGACGAGACGCGCGCGGCGATGCTCGTGAGCAGGCCCACGGCCGGTTACTCGCCTGCGGGTTCGGTCTGCAGGCTGGTCGGCGCCGGGTACGCGGCGGCGGTGAGGTACTTGACCGCGTTCGCGTTGGCCTTCTTCCAGGTGATGAACCGCTCGGCGCGCAGCGCCACCGTGTTCATCTGGAACATCGACACGTACACGGTCGTCGCCACGACGGGCGAATCCGGCGCGCCGTCCATCTGCAGCGACGCTTCGGTGCTCGCGTCGATCGTCACGCCGCCGTCGTCCGCAAAGAGCACCAGCGCCGGTTGCAGCGCGATGACGTTACTGCCCACGGTCTGGGACGTGATGAACTGCAGCCCCTTGTAGCTGCCGCCGTTGATGTCGATCCCCGGAAACACCGGCGAGCCGTCCGCGTTGGTCTTGAACGACAGCGCCAGGGCATTCGTCGGCGACATCAGGAACGTGACGCCGGACAGGCTGATGTTGGCGTTCACGAAATGCTGGATCAACGTGAGGATGTCGGCCAGCGGATTCGTGGTCGCGACCGCGGTCGGGGCGCCGTTCGTGATACTGGCCGGGGACACGCCGGCGACGGCCGCCACGGCGGGATTGATGAACTGCCCGTCGAGAAACGCCGCG
>DATMZL010000142.1:0-2521 GCA_035607075.1 Polyangia bacterium | reverse complement strand
GCCGTGCTTCAGCCGACTTGGCCATGGCGGCGCGCTCCAGGTCGCCCTCGGCGAGCGCCGCCGCCCCGTGCTGCGCCAGCTCGGCGAGCGCGTCCGGCGTCGCATCGGCAAACCACAGATCCACGAGCTGCTCCATCGTCGCCGTCATCGTCCCGCCTCCTCCTTCTCCTCAGTTGACCTGTGGCGAACCGGTTCGGTCGGCGACGCCGACGACCCGATTGATCAACCCCGCGAGATCGTCGGAGAACACCCGCGCCTCGTCGCGCGAGACCGTGCGCCGGATCGTCATCACCGCTTGCGCGTACAACAGGCGAATCACGCGCGCGGCGACGTCGCGATCCGCGACGTCGGGCAGCCCCGCCACCAGGGAGTTGTCGACGTTCAGCACGAAACGCGTCCCGCGTTCCGTGCTGGCGACGGGGAGGGCGCGCAGCAGATCGCGGGTCAGCGACGAGCCGCCCGCCCGCACCATCGCGCGGGCGCGCTCGTGGATCGCTGTCGGTTCGGTGAGCAAGAACGCCGGGATCGACGTGGGCTCGAAGCGCCCGATCTCCGCTTCGACGTCCAGCGGTTCGAGCAAGGCGCGCGCGGCGTCGAGCACGGCCGCGAACCGCGCCGCCTTGTCGGGCGCCGGCCGCAGGAACACCTCCAGCGACGTGACGTCGAGCGGCTCGAGCGCGACGCCGCGGTGCCGGGCCCACGCCTCGACGAACGCCCGATCGTGCAGGTAGACCGCGTTGATGACGGGCACGCCCTGCGCGATCGCGAGCGGCGCGACGTGCGCGAACGCCTGCGAGGTGTCGGCCATGCGAAACGCGCGTTCGCCGCTGACCGCGCGCAGGGTCGCAAGGTCGATCTCCCCGTGGCTGGTCTCCATGGGAATGCGATCGCCGATCGCTTCGAGCAGCTCGCGCGCGCCTGCGCACGCGCCGCGCAGGTGGGTCGCGTGCAGCGCGATGACGCGCTCGAAGACGTCGACCTGGTGGGGCAGCCCCGACAGCCAGTCGATCACGCGATCGCGCAGGACGGACGCCGTCGCGTCGGCGGCGGCGTCTCGGACGTACGTCTCGCGGCTGGCGGTGGGCGAGAGCGCGGTCGACTCGATGGCGCCGGTGATGAAGCCGGCCCAGTTCGGCAGCAGATCGCGCGCCGCATGCTCGACGAGCAGACCGTGCTGGTAAAGCGCGACGCGCCCGCCCTCTGTGTTCGCGCGGTCGCGGTGGATCCACAGCACGCCGCGCAGGTCGCGGTGATCGATCTGGAGCGCGGCGAGCGGCTCGGCGCCCGAGAGAGCGCGCGCGGCCGCCAGCGGATCGCCGCCCGTCCACGGCGCGGGCTCGGAGATCGCGGTCTCGTGTCCTTCCGGTTCGGCGAGCACGAGCGGGATCGGCAGGTACCGCGCGAATCGCAGCAGCATCGCGCGCAGCTCGGCGGCGCCGCCCAGCGCCGCGTGGGCCGGCGCCAGCGCCAACTTGACCGTCGTCCCGACCGCGTCGCGCGCGGCCGGCTCGATCGACCATGTGCCGTCGGTGCGCCCCGCCCAGCGCAAGGCTTCGCCGCCCGCGGCGCGCGTGGTCAGCTCGATCTGATCGGCGACCAGGAATCCCGACAGGAGGCCGATGCCGAACCGTCCGGCCGTCCCCTGGGGCGCGCCGCCGCGCTTCGTCGAGTAACCGATCTTGCCCAGCGCGCTCGCGATCGCCTCGCGATCCAGCCCGGCGCCGTCGTCTTCGAACACGACGGCGTCGCGCCCGGCCCGCACGGTGATCGCGCCGCGATGACCGGGCTCGGCCTCGCGGCGCAGCACGATCGCGTCGGCGGCGTTCTGCACGAGCTCGCGAACGAACACGCGCCGGTCGGAGTAGAGATGTCCACCGAACACCTGCAGCAGACCGGCGAGATCGACCTCGAACGTGGACACGGCCGCCTGATGGTACCGCACCGGTCCGGCGAACACGACCACTCGCGGGCGCAGCGCGACCGTTCGTTGCGACTGTCGCCGTGGACGCCCTGCGCCTCGCTACCGTCGGTCAATGACTCTCGACGACGACCCGATGCGCGTTCCGCCGCCGCTGCCGGCGGCTCGCTCCGCCGTGCGCCCCCAGCCAGGCACGATCCTGCTGGTCAACCCGTTCTACGCGAAGGACGTCAACGCCAGCTTCGGCAAGCACGTACTGACGCCGACGCTGGCGCTCACCAGCCTCGCGGGCGCGACGCCGCCCGGCTGGACGATCCGGTACTGGGACGAGAACCTGCTGCAGGGCCCACCGCCGCTGGATCCCGTCCCGCAGGTCGTCGGCATCTCCGTGCACCTCACGTTCGCGCGGCGCGCCTACGAGCTGGCCGCCTGGTTTCGCGCACACGGCTGCACCGTGATCATGGGCGGCCTTCACGCTCTGTCTTGTCCCGACGAGGTGGCGGCGCACGCGGACGCGATCGCGATCGGCAACGGCGTGCCGCTGTGGCCGCGCATCCTGGCCGACGTCGCCGCCGGGACGCTGGCGCCGCGCTATCAGGCCGA
>DATMZL010000893.1:0-13538 GCA_035607075.1 Polyangia bacterium | reverse complement strand
CGACAGCGGAGGCCGTGATGCGCCACCTGGTCAAGCAGGAGGGGCTGGGCGACCGCATCGCCGTGTCGAGCGCGGGCACGGGCGACTGGCACGTGGGCGATCCCCCGGATCGGCGCGCGTGCGCGGTGGGGGCGAAGCGCGGCATTCCGCTTTCGGGCGCGGCGCGCCAGTTCACGCCGGCCGACTTCGCGGCCTACGATCACGTCATCGCGATGGACCGTTCGAACCGCGACGACCTGCTGCGCATGGCGCCCGATGCGGACGCGCGCGCCAAGGTGCGGCTCCTCCGTTCGTTCGACGCGAGCGCGCCGCCCGACGCCGACGTGCCCGACCCGTACTACGGCGGACCGGGCAGCTTCGACGAGGTGTTCGACATCTGCGAGCGGGCGTGTAGCGGGCTGCTCGAGCACCTGCGCAGCGCGCACGGAGCGTAGGCGGGCGGCGGGGGCGGGATGGACGATCGCTTGGAGGGCTCGCTCGGGACCGCGCTGGGATCGCGGGTCATGGGCGCGCGTCCGCTGTCAGGCGGCGACATCAACGACGCGTACGAGGTGACGCTGGCGGACGGACGCGTCGTGTTCGTGAAGAGCAACGTCCGCGCGCCCAACGACATGTTCGTGGCCGAGGCGCGCGGTCTCGCCTGGCTGGGCGAGGCGAAGGCGCTGCGCGTCCCCACCGTGCTGGCAGCATCGGGCGCCAATCAGCTGACGCCGTTCCTGGTGCTGGAGCTGATCCGGTCGGCGCCGCGCGCGCCCGACTTCGACGAGACGCTCGGTCGCGGTCTGGCGGCGCTTCACCGTCACGGCGCGGCCGCGTTCGGGCTGGACCACGACAACTACATCGGCCGGCTGCCGCAGAAAAACACCTTCGGCGTCGCCTGGCCCGAGTTCTATCGCGTACGTCGCCTGGGCGCGCAGCTGAAGGCGGCGGTCGACGCCGGCCTCGCGACCGCGCGCATGCGGCGCGACTTCGAACGCCTGTTCGCGCAGCTGGAAGCGCTGTGCGGGCCGCCCGAGCCGCCCGCGCGGCTGCACGGCGATCTGTGGGGCGGCAACTTGATGGCCGACGACCGCGGCGAGCCGTGCCTGATCGATCCGGCGGTCTACGGCGGCCACCGCGAGATCGATCTCGCGATGATGAAGCTGTTCGGCGGGTTCGGACCGCGCGTGTTCGCGGCCTACAAGGAGGCGTTCCCGCTCGCGGACGGTTACCGCGACCGCGTCGCGCTCTACCAGCTCTACCCACTGATGGTTCACGTGAACCTGTTCGGCGGCGGTTACGTGGGCCAGGTCGAGGCGACGCTCGCGCGCCTCGTTTAGCGCTACTCCGTTGTAAATATTGGTGAAATTGGCATGGGGCCACCCGGCTGGGGCCGGATTTCGCGCCGACGCCCGGCGTGCTAGCTTCGCGCGCGCATGGAATTTCGATCGCTCGGACGCACGGACTGGAAAATATCGACGGTTAGCTTTGGCGCTTGGGCGATCGGGGGCACGTTCGGGACGGTGAAGGACGACGACTCGATGGCGGCGCTGCATCGGGCGCTCGACCGTGGGGTCAACTTCTTCGACACGGCTGACGTCTACGGCGATGGGCGCAGCGAACGCCTGCTCGCGCGGCTCCGCAAGGAGCGCAAGGAGCCGTTCTACATCACGACCAAGGCGGGGCGGCGGCTGCCCAAGCAGACGGTCGAGGGCTACAACAAGAAGAACATCACCTCGTTCGTCGACCGCAGCCTCAAGAACCTGGCGACCGACACGATCGATCTGCTGCAGATCCACTGCCCACCGACCGATGCGTTCTATCACCCCGAAGTGTTCGAGCTATTCGACGACTTGGTGAAGGCCGGCAAGATCCGTTTCTACGGCGTCAGCGTCGAGCGCGTCGAGGAGGCCCTAAAGGCGCTCGATTACCCGGGCGTGCAGTCGATCCAGATCGTCTACAACATCTTCCGCCAGCGGCCGCGCGACCTGTTCCTGGCCGAGGCGCGCCGGCGGAAAGTCGGCGTGCTGGCGCGGCTGCCGCTCTCGTCGGGGATGTTGGCGGGCAAGATGACGAAGGCGAGCAAGTTCGCCGCCGACGATCACCGCAGCTACAACCGGAACGGCGAGCAGTGGGATAAGGGCGAAACCTTCTCAGGCGTGCCGTACGAAGCCGGCCTGGCGGCCGTCGAGGACCTGCGCAAGCTCGTCCCCAAGGAGACCAACATGGCGACGTTCGCGCTGCGCTGGATCCTGATGCACGAGGCTATCACGTGCGTGATCCCAGGCGCCAAGCGGCCCGACCAGGTCGACGCGAACTGCGACGCGGGCGATCTGCCGGCGCTGTCCGACCAGACGATGGCGGCTGTGTTGTCCGTGTACGAGAAGCGGATCAAGAAACACGTCCACTGGTATTGGTGATGCGGGCGTGGGGTTGAGCGCGGCGCCGCGGATCCTGATTTCCGGCAGCGGCCGGGTTGGCGCGGCGACCGAGGAGAGGCTGCGCGCGGGCGGCGCGGCGGTCGTTCGCCTCGGCGAGGACGCCTCGGTGCTGACGGCGGACGCGCTGGAAGCCGCGGCGGCGCTGGTGCTCGCGTCGGGTAACGACGCGGGCAACGTCGACATGGCGCTGATCGCGCGGCGGCTGCGGCCCGAGCTGCCGCTCGTGATCCGGGTGTTCGATCCCGAGCTGGCCGCCTACGTGCGCGCGACGTTGAGAGGAGCGGTGGTGCTGAGCCTTTCCAGCGTCGCGGCGCCGGTGCTGGCGCGCGAGACGCTGCGCGCGCTCGCCACGCCGCACGTCAGCGCCGAGGCCGCGGCGCGCGCCGTACGCCGCCGCAAGCGGCGGCGGGCTCCGTGGCGGCGGCGGCTGGACCGGGTGCTGCTGGGCGCGGCGCTGACGTTGTCGTGCGTGATCGCGGCGGGAACGATCTTCTTCACCAAGATGCTGGGGCTGCGCGTCCTCGATGCGTTCTACTTCGTCTGGACGACGATCATGACGGTCGGCTACGGCGACATCACGCTGCACAACGCGCCCGACAGCGCGAAGGTGGTCGGGATGGCGTTGATGCTGGTGGGCGCGGCGTTCATGGCGGTGCTGTTCGCGTTCTTCACGAGCTGGGTGATGACGCAGCGGCAGGACGCCCTGCGCGGGCGTGTGCGGGTGCGCTGGAAGAACCACGTGGTCGTCGCGGGCGGCGGCCACATGGGCATCGCCGTCGCCGATCTGCTGGCGGCGGCGGGGCGGCGCATCGTGGTCATCGAACGCGAGGAGGACCGGCCCCACATCGAGATGCTGCGGTCCGCGGGCCACCGCGTGATCATCGCCGACGCGACGAAGGCGGAGAACCTGGAGCTGGCGGGTATCAAGCGCGCGGCGGGCCTGGTGGCGCTGACCGACGCGGACCCGACCAACCTGCACATCGCGCTGCTCGCGCGTGCGCAGCGCGCCGACCTGGCAATCGTGATGCGCGCCGAGTCCGCCGAGCTGTCCGCTTACGTCAACGAGCACCGCGACGCGGTCGCCGTGTCGTCGGTCTCCGTCACCGCCGACGAATTCGCGACCAACGCGCTTGTCGCGGCGCGCGCGGCTGCGTCAGTAGATCCCGCTGCCGATGCGTGACAGATCCTTCGACCAGTAGATGACGGTCGCCTTGCCCTTGATGTGGTCGACGGGGACGGGACCCCAGATGCGCGAGTCGGAGCTGTTGTCGCGGTTGTCGCCCAGCACGTAAACGCTGTTCGGCGGGACGACGGTGGGTGGCACGTCGCCGCCTGCGTGGCTCGTGTAAATGAGCCTGTAGCTGTGGTCGCCGATGGTCTCGCCGTAGAACGTGCAGTCCTCCAGCCCCAGCTCCTGCGGACACGGGTTGGGTTCCATGAGGTTTCTGCGCCGCCGGATCTCCTCGTCGTTGACGTACAGGCTCCAGCGCCTGAACTCGACGGTGTCGCCACCCAGCGCGATGACCCGCTTGACGTAGACGGTGCTGCGATCACGCGGAAACTCGAACACGATCACGTCGCCTCGCGCGATGTCGCTGCGCCCCTTCTTGACGAAGATGTGGTCGCCGACGAGCAGCGTCGGCAGCATCGCGCCTGACGGGATGCTGAACGCTTCGATCAGCCCGGCCCGGACGGCGAATGCGCCGCCCTTCGCGATCAAGACGACGGCGAGCGCGACCAGCAAGGCGCGCCCGCCCGCGATGCCACCTTTGGGCTTCGCCACCGCGGTGTCGATGACGGCCAGCAACGCGGCGACGATGAGCCCGACGAGCCCGACCTTGAACAGCTTCGCCTCCGGGAGGCGCACGCCGAGGATCATCGCGACGCCGAGGAGGAGGCCGACGGTCAGCCAGATCGCGCCGCGCCGCCTGCGGCCGAGGATGAAGTGCCCGGTCCCGACCAGCGGGTAGGCGACGAGCGACATCGCGGTGGCGAGGATCTTCGACGGGCGCCGCGCCTCCCCTGTGCCAGGCACGCCGTCGGCGAGCGCGTTGCTCGGCGCCGCGTAGGGATTCGGCGGCTCGTACGCGGTCACGACGCCGCCCCCGCGCGGATCAGACGGCGGCCGAAGAACAGCGCGGCGGCGTAGAACACCATCACGGGGATCAGCAACGCCTGGGTGCCGGTGGCGAGCGCGGCGTACTCGACCACGCCGCCGATCGCGATGCCGAGCAAGTTGGACGCGAACGCGTTGTCGGCCTCGGCGGTGTCGCGGAAGGAACGGCTGAACACGACGTTGGCGACGAAGATCGGCGCGAAGGCGAACACGCTCGCCAGCAGGTAACGCAGCGTTGACGACCCGATGTCCAGCAACGCCCGCACCGGAATAGCGTAGTTGAGCGCGAGCAGAACGAACAGCGTCGCGTACAGCCAGCCCACGCGGCGCAGCTTGAGCCGGGCGTTGAGAAGGACCGCCGCCAGCACGCTGGACAGGATCGCGAAGAACACCAGCGCGTTGACCATCCACGTCGTTCCGAACAGCAACGCGAACGTCACCAGACTGCGCGTCTCGAGCAGCATGAACGCCGCGCCCAGGAAGAAGAAGTGCCAGTCGAAGCGCCGGATCGCCGCGGTGGGCGTCAGCGCGCCGCCGATCACCGCCGCGACGACGAGGATCCCCAGGATCGCCCAGAGGTACACGCCAGAGACAGCGGGCTTGGACAAATAAAAGAACGGCCAATCGTCCGTCGCCGGCTTCAGCGTCGGATCGCCCGCCATCAGGCCGGCGCCGATCGCCGGGATCCAGCGGTGGCGCGGCGGCGGAACGGCGGGCGGCTCGCGGTAAGGATGGACCAGCGCCGGCGGTAGCGCGGCGAGCCGTGGGCCGTTCATGATCGCGGCGGCTCGCCCCCAGGCGCCGTAGCTGGTGACGTAGGGGGGCGCGCCGAAGGCGGCGTTGCTCATCGCCGCCAGCTTCTTGATGGACCAGTCCTCGCGATAATAGTTGTAGAGGACCAGCAGGCCCTGATCGCTCAGGTGGGCGCGCGCGCTGCGCAGCGATTCCTCGGTCAGGAGGAAGCTCTCCAGGCGAAGCGCGGCGTGGGACGACGTCAGCCGCAGCGAATCCGTCAGCGCGAAGATGATCAGATCGTAACGGTCCTGCGACTTGCGCAGGAAGGCGCGGCCGTCGTCGATGTGCACGCTGACGCGCGGATCGTCGTAGGGATGATCGGGGTGCAGCTTGCGTCCCAGCTCGTAGAGGCGCGGATCGATCTCGACGGCGTCGACGTGCTCGACGCCGTTGGCCAGCGCCACCGAGACGTCGGTGCCGCTGCCCGCGCCGATGATCAGGACGCGCTTGAAGGCACCGGGCCCGAACAGCTCGTAGGCGCGGTGGTAGAAACCCTCGCGCGCGCGCGCCGGCGACGCCTGCTGATGGCCGAGGTTGTTGACGCCGATCATGTAGCCGTCGCGGTCCACCGTCGGCGTGACGGTGATGCGGTAGTACGGCGACCAGATGTCGGACCAGCCCGCCTTCGCGACGAGCACGAGCGTGATCGCGGCGGCGACCGCGGTGACGATCCACCCGATCCGCGAGGGCCCGGCGACGAGCGGCCACGCGATCGCCAGGAACACCAGGAACCACACCAGCGGCGGCAACGACAGGAACGACAGCGCCGCGAACACGGCGATGCCGGCGAGGCTGCCCGCGATGTCGACGCCGTACGCGAGCAGCGGCGGCAGCGTGGCGAGCAGCGCGCCCAGCTGGCGTCCGAGCGGCACGAACACAAGCACGACCAGCGCGAAGACGACCGGGATGACCCAGTAGTTCTCGCCGCCCGCCTTCATGGCGGCGCCGTAGAACAGCTCCTTCGTCGACGGAAGGTTCAGCCGGTACTGGTTCGCCAGCACCATCCCGACCAGCGCCAGCAGCAGCAGCGCGAAGCCGGGCAGGGGGAGGCGCGAGCGGCGGTGGGTCAGAATGCCGATGCCCGCGCCCAGCAGCGATCCCAGCAGGATGAAGTTGGTGAAGTAGCCGAACAGGCGCATGTACGACGGCACCCACCGGATCAGCACCAGCTCGAGGAACAAGATCGAGAAGCTGGCCTGGAACAACCGCAGCAGCGGACGTCGCATAGGCGCGGGTACGGGCGAGTCGGCGTTCTCTTCCATGGCTAGCTGGCCCTCACCGCCTCGAACAGCGGCGCGAGCGGCGGCTGTTTCCCGAGCGCCAGCGCGATCGCGTGCGCCGCCTGATGGACCAGCATGCCGAGGCCGTCCGCGTAGCGCGCGCCGCGCGCGCGGGCGGCGACGCTCAGCGGCGTGTCGCCGCCGTACGCCATCTCCAGAATCGCCCCGCCGGCGGGAAGCGTTTCGATCCCAACTGCGGTTGAAGCTTCCGCCCACGCCGCCGCCGGGACCGCCGACACCAGCACCGTCGCGCCGGCGAGGGCGCGCGCCAAGCCGTCGCCGGTCCACGGCGTCACCGTGACCCGATGGCGCTGCGCCGGCAGCAGCCGCGCGCGCAACTCGGCGGCGATCTCGGGACGGCGGGCGACCAGGCGGACCTGCGCGCCCGAGCGCGTGAGCGCCTCGACCGCGCCGGCCGCCGCGCCGCCGGCGCCCGCCATCACGACGACGCTGCCGGCCGCGGGCGCGCCGAGATCGGCGAGCGCGGCGAGCAAGCCCGCGCCGTCCGTGTTCTCGCCGCGGATGCCGCCGCCCGGCTCGAACAGCAACGTGTTCACCGCGCCCGACACGCGCGCCTCCGGGCCGTGCGCGCCGGCGAGCGCGAACGCCGCCGCCTTGTGCGGAATCGTGACGTTCAGGTAGCGGTAACCCTGCGCCTGAAGGTCGGCCACGCGCGCGTCGAAGTCCGGCGCAGCGACGGAGACGGCGCCGTACTCACCGTCGACGCCCAGCGCGCGAAACGCGGCGTTGTGAATCGCAGGCGAGCGGCTCTTGCTGACGTCCACACCCAAAACCGCCGCGCGAATCTTCGTCGCCGTCATTTCTTGCGCGTCCCATCGACAGTAGCCTCGATGCCGCCGTCGTGCACGCGCACCGTGATGCGTTCGCCCGGGCGCACGTCGTCGGCGCTGGTGACGACGCGGCCGTCGGCGCGCTGGGTGAGGCTGAACCCGCGTTCCAGCACGCGCGTCGGCGACAGCGCCTCCAGCTTGCCGTGCGCCGCCTCGATCGCGTGGCGGCGGCGGCCGAGCGCGGGCTGCATCGCCGTCTCCAGCCGGTGGCGCATGTCGGCGAGCGCGTGCCTCTGCTCGGCGATGCGGCGGTGGGGGTGGGCGCGGTGCAGGCGAACCTCGACGCCGCGCAGGTCGGCGCGCGCCACCGCGAGCCGCCGCGCCAGCACCCGCCGTCCCCGTTCGACCTGCTCGTCCAGCCGCTGGCGCCGTTCGTCGAGCAGGCGGCGCGGATCGCCGAGGCGCGCGCGCGCCCGTTCCAGCTCGTGACGCGCCCGGCGCGCCGTCTCGGCCAGGGCGCGGCTGCCGCGCCGCCGCAGCAGCGCGAGCTCCGCGGTGAGATCGTCACGGATCGGCACGACGCGCTCGGCGGCGGCCGACGGCGTCGGCGCGCGCACGTCGGCGACGAAGTCCGCGATCGTGAAGTCGGTCTCGTGCCCGACAGCGGAGATGACGGGGACGCGGCAAGCGTGGATCGCGCGCGCGACCGGCTCCTCGTTGAACGCCCACAGATCCTCCAGCGAGCCGCCGCCGCGCGCGACGATGATGACGTCGACGTCGGGGACCGCCTCGAGGCGACGAATCCCGGCTGCAATCCCCAGCGCTGCGCCTTCGCCCTGGACGGGCGTCGCCGCCAGCAGGATCGCGATCGGGTAGCGACGGTGCGCGATGCGGACGATGTCGCGAATGACGGCGCCCGACGCCGACGTGACGACGCCGATCCGCCGCGGCAGGAAGGGCAGGGGACGCTTGCGCGCCGGATCGAAGAGACCGGCGGCGCCAAGCCGTTGCTTCAGCTGCTCGAACGCCAGCGCCAACGCGCCCGCACCGGTCGGCTCGATGTCGACGACCGACATCTGGAACTTGCCGCGCGCCTCATAGAGCGTCAGCCGGCCCCGGCAGCGGACGGCGAGGCCTTCTTCCATCGCGAACTTCAGCCTCTGCGCCTCGCGCGAGAACAGCACACAGTCGAGCTGCGCCTCCGCGTCCTTCAGCGTGAAGTACAGATGCCCATTGCCCGACCGCTTCAGACCCGACACCTCGCCCTCCACCCTCACCTCCGTGAACCTGCTCTCCAGCGTCAGGCGAACAGCTTTGAGCAGCTCACTGACCCCATAGATCCGCGGCTGCTGCGGGACCGGTGGAGTCGCTGACGCTGACGTGGTCGTCGACGCTGACGTGGTCGTCGACGCTAACGTGGTCGCTGTCGTGTGCCTGGACGCGTCCGCGTTCACGCCCGCCGCCGCTTCCGCCTCCGTCCTCTTCGCCGGCAACGTCAGCGAAAGCTGCTCCTGCTCGGTCCTCTCGGCGGGCTTTCGGCTCATTTGCCGGCGCGCGCAGCCGCGCGTTCGAAATCGGCGGCGCTCGCGCGCACCAGTTCCAGATCCTGGTACGCGCGGTTCTTATCTTCCTCCGCGCGCTTCGCCAGCCCGCCGTAGCCCCAGTCGCCGTCCTTGCTTCGTTTGAGCTCGACGCGCGCGCCTGCTGGCGTCACCGCCGCTGCCGTGTCTTCTGTCGTGCCGGCTTCGATCGGCGCGCCCTGCACCATCAGCGGTCGAAGGCTGGGGAGCACGGTCGGCGCCGCATCGACGATGAACAGATCGCGCGCCGACGGCGCGGTCGCCGCGTGCTCGAAGCGGCGCGTCTCGCGCTCGCGGATCTCGCCTTCTGGATAGTTGCTGAGCACGATGTCGTACGCCTCGCGGTGGAACTTCTGGATCGACATCCAGTTCCAGCGCGTCTCCTGGTCGAGCGCGTCGAACAGCGCGCCGCCGTCGCCCGCGGTGACCGCGGCGACCAGGCGCTTGTACCCGTCCGCGGGCGTCTTCGCTTTGTGGCGGCAGCCGGCGCTCGCCGCCGCCAGCGCCACCGTGAAGACCGCCAGGCTGAGACGCACGCGGGGGCTCGTCCGCATGCACCGCACATAGCGGAAAGGCCGGGCCAGGGCAAGCCTTTGTCCTAGTGGGCGGTGAATCTGCTAACCTGCGCCGCAACCGCGCGAAGACATGACCGATCCGGCCCAGAGCAAGCCCCCGGCGGGCGCCGTCGCTGGTAATTCCAAGGGAGTCGACGAGTTCGCGCACATTCCGCGTCGGCGTTCGCGCAATCCGATCATCACGCTGGCGGGCGCGCTGCTCGCGTTCTTCCTCGTCTTCTACGGCCGGCGCGACTTGCGCTACGCGCTCTCGTCGAGCGACCCGGTCGAGCTGGGCAACGCGTCGGTCGTGTTCAACAGCGACAAGGCGACGGTCGGGCTGGAGAACCGCTATGTACGCGTCGCGGGCACGCCCGACCGTGAGAGCGCGCTCGAGCTGGATACCAAAGGTTCGTGGGTGTTCAGCCAGCTGTTCCGTGTGCTGGGCACGGGCGATCGCCTGTTCGTGCACCGGCTGCAGAACCCGCTGCCCGCCGAGCGCGCCGAGGCGGACGTGTTCGAGGGTCGGCTCATCCGCGTCGACGACCTGCCGTACGCCGACGCGATCCGCAGCTACTTCGCCCGCCACGTCACGGCGACGCGCTACTTCGCCCCCGACGCGTTCGTCAAGGCGCTGGCGGCCCGCGCGCCGGGCGCCCCGCTCGCGGTCGTCGATCGGGGCGGGGACCGCGTGTCGCTCGCCGCCGAGGAGGCGCTGGCGATCGAGGTGGCCCGTCCCGACGAGGTGCAGATCGGCCTCCCGCGCGCCCGCTTCGCGACCGAGGACGCCGCGCGCGCCGCGATCGTCGCCCATGGCGGCGAGGTGACGGCGGCGAAGGGGTTGGTGAAAGCGCCGGCGCCGCAGGGCGCAGGCTCGTCGAGCCTGCTCGCGAGCGCGCCCGAGCAGCCCGCGCGCTGGACGTTCGTCGTGAAGTTTCCGGCGGCGCGCCGGCAAGCGGCGCTCGACGAGCTGGGCGACATCGATCGCACCGTCGAGATTCGTGACGCGCGCGAGACCATCGCCACCCACACCAGCGAGCTATCGGCGGACGGCGGCGCGCTGATCGTGCGCGCGCCCGGCGCCGCCGAACGCCGCCTGGCTGCCGCCGACGTCGCCGCGGTCCACACGATCGGGCCGGTCGTGATCCCCGCGGACGCGTACCTGCTCGTCGAAGGCGATCGCCCGCGCGATCATCTGAGCAGCATCCTGATCGCGCTGGTGCTGATGACGTTCGGCGTGTTCAACATCGTCGCGCTCGTCCGCAACCGCTAACGATGCCGCTGCGAATTCACGACACGCGCACGGGCAAGAAGGTCCCGTTCGAGCCGCTGGTCGCCGGGAAGGTCGGCCTCTACGCGTGCGGCACGACGGTCTACGACCTTTGCCACATCGGCCACGCGCGCAAGGAGGTCGCCTGGGACGTCATCGTCCGCCACCTGCGCGCCAGCGGCTTCGAGCTGCGCTTCGTCCGCAACATCACCGACGTCGACGACAAGATCATCAACAAGGCCAAGGAAGAAGGAACGTCGGCCGACGCGGTGGCGCGCAAATACACCGCCGAGATGGAGACGGACTTCCGCGCGCTCGGCCTGGCGCCGCCCGATCTCGAGCCGCGCGCGACCGAGCACATCGCCGAGGTGATCGACATCATCCGCCGCCTCGAGGAGAAGGGCCTCGCGTACGCCGCCCACGGCGACGTGTACTTCGCGGTGCCGAAGTTCACCGGCTACGGCCAGCTTTCGGGACAGAGCATCGACGACCTGCGTGCGGGCGAGCGCATCGAGGTCGACGAAGAAAAGCAGAGCCCACTCGACTTCGCTCTATGGAAAGGCGCGAAGCCGGACGAGCCGTCGTGGCCGAGCCCGTGGGGGCCGGGGCGGCCGGGCTGGCACATCGAGTGCTCGGCGATGTCGTACCGTTACCTCGGCGAGCGCTTCGACATCCACGGCGGCGGCGCCGATCTGATCTTCCCGCACCACGAAAACGAGATCGCGCAGTCCGAGGGCGCGTTCGGCGCCGGCAGCTTCGCGCACCACTGGATGCACTCCGGCCTGCTGACGCTGGGCGGGGAGAAGATGTCGAAGTCGCTGGGCAACATCGTCACCATCCGCAAGGTGGCGGAGACGCACGATCTCGAAGCGCTGCGCTTGCTGTTCCTCGGCGTCCACTACCGCAGCGCGGTCGGGTTCACGCTGGCGAAGGACGACCAGAAGCGGCCGGTCTATCCCGAGCTGGACGAGGCGGAGGCGCGGCTCGAGTACTTCTATTCGACGCTCGCCAAATTGGCGGAGGCGCCGGCAGCCGACGACAAGGGCCCGGTCGTTCCGGAATCCGAGAAGACGCTGTCGGCCTTCCAGGAAGCCATGGACGACGACTTCAACACCGCTGCGGCGATCGGGCAGCTGTACGAGGCGTTCGTGCTGGCCAATCGCCTGCTCGAGGACCCGAAGGCGGTTGCTAAAGACGTGCGCCGGCGGACGCTGGCCCGACTGCGCCGCGACGTCCTCAAGTGCGGCGAAACATTAGGGATTTTTCAGCGCGACCCGGCGGTATTTTTATTAGCGCGCCGGGACCGACAGTGCGCGCGCCTGGGCATCGACGCCGTTGCTGTCGAGGCGAAGATCAAGGACCGCGCGGCCGCGCGCGCAGCCAAGGACTTCGCGCGCGCCGACGAAATCCGGAAAGGTCTCCGCGAGCAACGGATCGAGTTGATGGACGGCCCGACCGGGACGACCTGGCGCGTGGCCTGATCTGATCCCCTCTCCCGCTTGCGGGAGAGGGTTAGGGTGAGGGCAAGCCGCTCTGGTTGCCCTACGAACCCGTCGCCGCGCTGCTGGTCGGCGTCGAGGTCGAGGCCGGGCCGGATTCGCTGACCGTGCGCTTGCCGCGGCCGTTGTTGACGCGCTCGCGCAGCTCCTTGCCAACCTTGAAGAAAGCGAGGCGCTTGGGCCGCACGTGGACTGCTTCGCCGGTGCGCGGGTTGCGTCCTTGGTACTCCTTGTACGCGCGGATCGAGAAGCTGCCGAAACCGCGGATCTCGATTCCTTCGCCTTTGCGGAGCGCGTCGACCATCGCGTCGAACATCTGGCAGATCAAAAGCTCGGCGCGACCATGGGGAAGCTTGGTGCGCTCCGCGATCAGGTCTATGAGATCGGCCTTCGTCATCTCGACCGGTTGCTCGGTACTGTAAGCGGGTTTGCGGTCGGAAGTCAAAGGTTACGGTAGGTTAGGTGTTTAGCGCAGAACTATCCGAGAACCTCGGCTCCACCCAGGTAGGGACGGAGCGCTTCCGGGACATCGATTTTTCCGTCGACGCGCTGGTAGGTCTCGAGGATGCCGATCAGCGTGCGCGGCAGCGCGAGGCCGGAACCGTTCAGCGTGTGCACGAAACGCGCTTTCTCTTTTGCCCCAGCCTCCTTGAACCGGATGCGCGCCCGGCGCGCCTGGAAGTCGCCGAAGTTGGAGCAGGAGCTGACCTCCAGCCACTCGCCGCACCCCGGCGCCCAGAGCTCCAGATCCAGCTTCGCCATCGCGGAAAACGAGAGGTCGCCGGTGCACATCTGCACGACGCGGTAAGGCAGCTCCAGCGCCTTGAGCACGTCCTCGGCATCGGAGAGCAGCGCGGTCAGCTCGTCCATCGACGTCTCGGGCCGCACGAACTTCACGAGCTCGACCTTGTCGAACTGGTGGCCGCGTTTGATCCCGCGCGTGTCGCGGCCGGCGGCCATCTGCTCGCGCCGGAAGCAGGCGGTGAACGCCACGTGCTTGATGGGCAGGCGCGCGCCGTCGATGATCTCGTCGCGATAGAGGTTGGTGACCGGGACCTCGGCGGTCGGGATGAACCAGAAGTCCTCGACCGCGTCGCGATAAAGGTTGTCGCCGAACTTGGGCAGGTTGCCGGTGCCGACCAGGCAGTCGCGGCGGACCATGTACGGTGGGTAGATCTCGACGTAGCCGTGCTTCTGCGTGTGGAGGTCCAGCATCAACGTGATCAGCGCGCG
>DATMZL010001203.1:0-3506 GCA_035607075.1 Polyangia bacterium | reverse complement strand
AGTCGTTCAGGTGGAAGGCGCGCAGCCGGTCGATCCCGATCGTCCGCGTGAAGGCGTCGAACACGCGCTCGTACCCTTCCTCCGTGCTGAGGTCCATGCCCGCCGCGTGCGCGTGGCAGGTGTCGAAGCAGATGCCCAGCGCGTCCCCACCGCGCGCCCGTTCCAGCAGCGCCGCCATGTCCTCGAACCGGGAGCCGAGGTTGCTTCCCTGGCCGGCGGTGATCTCCAGCAGCAGCCGGACCCGCACGCCGCGCGTCCGCTCGTGCACGTCCGACAGCGATTCGGCGGCGAGATGGATGCCGTCGTCGCGCCCGGCGCCGACGTGCGCTCCGGGGTGCAGAACGACGAAATCCAGGCCCAGGTCCTCGGCGGCGAGCATCTCTTCCACCAGGGCGTCGCGGCTCCGGTCGAGAGTCAGCGCGTCTCCCGCGGCGAGGTTGATGAGGTACGACGCGTGCGACATCGCCGGCCATCCGACGGCGTCGTGCTCGCTGCGGAACATCGAGATCTCGTCCGGCGCGAGTGGTCGGGCCCGCCATTGCTGGGCCGGGCGCGCGAAGATCTGGAGCGCCTCGCAGCCGTCCGCGCGCCCCCGCGCGATCGCGTTCCATGCGCCTCCGGCGACCGATTCGTGAGCACCCAGCAACACGCCAATATTTTACGGGAACCCTGGGAGGGTTCCCGTACCCTCCCGCGATGCTGCGCGCCGAGCAAAAGCTCGGCGGCTTCGCACGCGAAATAGTAGCCCCTCCCATTGACTCGGCCCCCCCGATTCGGTAAACGAGCCGCGGGCTTTCGGGGATGAAATCAGCGTTTGCTTTGCTACTGACCGCGGCGCCAGAGGCGCACGAGCCGCAGCTCATCGACATCGACGGTACGCTGCTCGTTCAGCTCGGCATTTTCCTGTTTCTGTTGCTGGTCCTGAGCAAGTGGCTGTGGCGCCCGTACTTGCGCGTGCGCACCGAACGCGTCGCGCGCGTCGAGGGATACCGTGAGGAAGCGGTGAAGCTGGAAGCCGATGCGCAGCAGCGACTGAACCGCGCCGATGCGGCGCTGGCCGAGGCGCGCCGGGTGGGCGCTGGCGAGCGCGCCGTCGCCCGCGCCGAGGCACACGCGCGCGAGCAGACGCTGCTGGCCGAGGCGACCGCCGCCGCCCAGCGCAAGCTTGCGGACGCGCGCGGCCGGTTGACCGCGGCGATCGGCGCCGAGCGGAAGAAGCTCGAGGCGGATTCATCGGAGGTCGCGGTCGCGGCCGCCCGCAAGATCCTCGGCCGCGAGGTGAGCGCGTGAAGCTGCTGCGGTTGATTGCGCAGCTCGCGGCGGTCGTCTGCGCGCTCGCTCTGCCGGCCCTTGCGTTCGCGCAAGAGGAGCACGCGGCTCCCGCGGGCGAGGGGCACGACGCCGCCGGCGAGCACGGTGAAGGCGCCGGCGAGCACGGCGAGGCGCACGAGCCGGCACACGAACCTTCGATCGACGGCAAGCGGCTGGCCTTCCAGGTGCTGAACTTCGGCGTGCTGGTCTTCCTGCTCGTGAAGTTCGGCGGCCCGGCTGTCAGCAAGGCGCTGCTGGCGCGCCACCAGCAGATCAAGTCCGACCTCGCGTCGGCGGCCGAGGTCCGCGCCGCCGCGGAAGCGCGCTTCGAGAAGCAGGAGAAGCGGCTCGCGTCGCTGGAGCACGAGATCGCTGCGATCACGGCCAGCATCAAGCAGGAGGCGGAGGCCGAGAAGGTGCGGTTGATCGCGCTCGCCGAAGAACGCGCCCGTCGCATCCGCGAGGAGTCGGAGTTCATCATCGAGCAGCAGATCAAGCAGGCGGAAGAAGATCTGCGCCGCGAGGTCGCCGCTGCCGCCGTCGCGCTGGCCGAGAAGATCGTCCGCAGCCAGCTCGGTCCCGGCGACCAGCAGCGGATGATCGACGCGTTCGTGGGCGACATCGCGACGCCGAACGGCGCGCGGCCGAACGGCACGCCCCATTCGGGCTCCGCCGCCCCCGCCGGGCGCGGTGCGCCCAGGAGCGAGATCTAAAGATGGCCGTCATGGGCGGTTCCGTCGCGCGCCGTTACGCGCGCGCGCTGTTCGGCATCGGCGTCGACGCGGGCAAGTTCGAGGCGCTGGGCGCCGAGCTGGGCGAGCTGGCGGCGCTGTGGAACGAATCGGACGAGCTGCGGCAGGCGCTGGAGAACCCGGTGTTCCGGCCCGAGCAGAAGCGCGCCGTCCTGGAGAACATCCTGCCCCGCGTCGCGCCCACGCCGGAGGTCCAGCGCTTCGTGCTGCTGCTGCTCGATCGCCGCCGCATCATGCTGCTGCCCGCGATCGCGCGCGCCTACCGCGACCTCACCGACGCGCAGCTGGGTCAGGTGCGCGCCGAGGTGACGTCGGCCCAGGAGCTGGCGCCGGCGACGCTGGATCGCGTGCGCCGGTCGCTGGAGCAGCGCACGGGCAAGAAGGTGATCGTCAGTTCCAAGGTCGACCCCGAGCTGATCGGGGGCCTGGTGGCGCGCGTCGGCGATCTGGTGCTGGACGGCAGCGTTCGCACGCAGCTGGACGACCTGCGCACGAGGCTCCTCAACTAAGCAACTGAGCAAGGAAGAAGAGAAGAGACACGCCATGCAAATTCGCGCCGAAGAGATCAGCCAGATCATCCGGAAAGAGATCGAGGGCTTCGACAAGAAGGTCGCGGTCACCGAGACCGGCACCGTGCTGGAGGCCGGCGACGGCATCGCGCGCGTCTACGGCCTGGACGCGGCGATGGCCGGCGAGCTGCTGGACTTCGGCCACGGCGGCGTCGTCGGGCTGGTGCTGAACCTGGAAGAGGACAACGTCGGCGTCGCGCTGCTCGGTAACTTCGAGGAGGTCAAGGAAGGCGACCAGGTCAAGCGCACGGGCAAGATCGCGCAGGTGCCGGTGGGCGACGCGCTGATCGGCCGCGTGGTCAACGCGCTGGGCGTGCCGATCGACGGCAAAGGCCCGATCAGCTCCAAGGACTCGCGCAAGATCGAGGTCAAGGCGCCCGGCATCATCGCCCGCAAGTCGGTGCACGAGCCGATGCAGACCGGCATCAAGGCGATCGACTCGATGATCCCGATCGGCCGCGGCCAGCGCGAGCTGATCATCGGCGACCGGCAGACCGGCAAGACCGCCGTCGCCGTCGACGCGATCATCAATCAGAAGGGCCAGAACATGATGTGCTTCTACGTGGCCATCGGCCAGAAGCAGTCGACGGTCGCCGCCGTCGTCGAGAAGCTGCGCGAGACGGGCGCGATGGCCTACACGACGATCATCGCCGCGACCGCGTCGGAGTCGGCACCGCTGCAGTTCCTGGCGCCGTACACGGGCGTCACGATGGCCGAGTACTACCGGGACAGCGGACGCCACGCGCTGATCATCTATGACGATCTGTCGAAGCAGGCCGTCGCGTACCGGCAGCTGTCGCTGCTGCTGCGCCGCCCGCCGGGCCGCGAGGCGTACCCGGGCGACGTCTTCTACCTGCACTCGCGCCTGCTGGAG
>DATMZL010000713.1:0-5702 GCA_035607075.1 Polyangia bacterium | reverse complement strand
CACCTTGATCGTGTCGACGCAGTTGGTGCCGGTGCCGCCGCCGGAGCCGGTCGTGCCCGCGGTTCCCGTCGTCCCGCCGCGGCCTGCCGTACCGGTCGTTCCGCCTCGACCGGCGACGCCGGTCGTCCCCGCTGTGCCCGTGGTGCCGGCCATGCCCGTCGTCCCGCCGCGGCCGGTCGTGCCTGCCATGCCCGTGCCGGCCATGCCCGTCGTCCCGGCCATGCCTGTCGTCCCGCCACGGCCCGCCATGCCGGTCGTGCCTGCCATGCCGGTCGTACCTGCCATGCCCGTGGTGCCGGCCATGCCGGTCGTCCCGCCCCGCCCGCCCGTGCTGCCGCCCATGCCTGCAGCCCCGGTCGTCCCAGCGGCGCCCATCGTGTTGCCCATGCCGCCGCTGCCGGTGGTCCCGGCGCTGCTGCCCGCCGCGCCGAGCGGTCCTCCGCCGGTGCCAGCCGTATTGCCGGCCGCGCCCGTGGTTCCGGCGCTGCCGATCGTGTTGCCCGTGCCCGTCGACGAAAGGACGCCACCGTCGCGGAAATACTCCTCGGGCCCCTGGCAGGCCCCGGCGAAGAGCCCCGCCACTGTCACGAAAACAGCGACCAGTGCGCCACGGGGAATACGCGCGTGGGTAGCCGGCGAGCTTTGCTCGGCGCGCACCATCGCGGGAGGGTTCGGGAACACTTCGAGGGTTCCCGAGTTAATAGTCGAACGGATAATTAGGGACCTCCTCGCGCCCGACGACGAGCGCGTAGGGTTTCAGAATATCACGGTTATGCGTCGCGCAGGTCGTCCTGAAACGGCGACAGCGCGTCGCTGGCCAGCCACAGGAACATCGAGCGCACAGCGACGTACTCGGCGGCGGCAACCTCGGCCAGGTGGCGCGGCAGGGCGTCGATGTCGAGGCCTTTCCACTCGAACCCCGGAACGTTCTGGGAACGCGAGATCAGGCTTCCGGTCGCCAGCCGGTCTTTGATCCGCCAGGTGCGCCGGACGATCATCTGCATCGCCAGCGCCAGATCTGCCGGCGGCGCGACGGCGTCCGGCAGCGCGACGCCGTCGAGACCGACCGCCCAGCACAACCACGAGAGCGCCGCCCAGTCGGCGTGGGCCGCCGTCAGCAACGCGGGGACACCGACGTTGTCCGTGACGAGCTGTTCGTCGATCTCGATCGTCTCGGGCGCGCCCGTGCCGTCGGCGGACTCGTCGGGCTCGCACTCGACCGTCTCACGGCGCAGGGACACCGCGCCGGCCGGCAGCAGGTGCGACAGGTCCGGCGGCAACCAGTCCACCGCGGCGTCCGCACCGACGAGCGCGCGAACCGCCGTGCGCACGCGGCCGAGCCGGGTGGCGTAGATGCCCGCGGCGTGCCGGATGTCGTCGATGCCGTGTCCGAGCGCGATCTCGACGCCGTCGAGCGCGGGATCGCGGTCCAGCGCGTGGCGGCCGGGCCATCCGTCGAAGCCCCGAAAGATCAGCGACGCGTACGATCGCAGCGAATCCGCCGCCTCGGTCGATTCGCCCGCGACCACGTCGGCGTCGGCGAGCGCGCCCGTCAGATCGCCGTGCTGAAAGCGCAGCAGCGCACGCGTCAGATGCGTCGCGCGACGCTCGGGCGCCAGCAGCAACGCCGCGTCGACCAGCTCCGTCGCGACCGGAAAGATCCCGGGCAACACCGACGCGAGCGCCCGAAAAGCGGCCGCGGCGTCGACGCCGCAGATAAGCGCGTCCAGGATCGCCGCGAGGTTCGCGTCGGCCGACTGCACCAAGGCGTCGCCCCACTGCGCCTCGCGCTCGCTGGTGACCGGGACGACGTGCCGCGCGCGAAACTCGTCGAACACCGCGCGATCGCCGGCCGCCAGCGCGGCGCGCGCCGCCGCGACAAGCGCTTCGCGCACGCGCGATTCCCCGGCGAGCGCACGCGCCTGTGTCAGCCAGTCGCCGCCCGCGTTCGCGAACGCCGACGAGCCCTGGTCGTCGCCGTCGTGAAACGCGACGCCCCGATCGACAGTGCACACGACCGCCCCGTCGCCGTCGAGGAACGTCCAGATGCCCGTCGCCTGTCCGGCCTCGAAGGCGCCGCGTTCCTGCGCGATGCGCGGGTCGGCATACGGGCTGGGATCGGATTCGGAGAAGCGCCGGAAGAACGGCCCGTGCGGCCGATCGTCCGTCGCGAAACCTGCCTCCTGGAGCAAGCGGCCGCCGTCGTCGAATCGACGGACCGTGCGGACGGGTTCGCGCGGATGCTCGACCTCCTCGGTCAGCGCGCCGGCTTCGCTCCAGAATCGATCCAGCTCGCGACTGCGCAGCGCCCAGCCGCTGCGTGATTCGTCGAACTGCGCGAACTCGGGAAGGCCGGCCGGGCGCGCCGGGCAGAGTCGCCCGTCGGAGAGGATCGCGCGCCCCGCGTGGTCGTAGAAGACCTCGGCGATGAATTCGCCGTCGCGATAGCGCTCGCACAGCCGGGCCGCGCCGGGTGGAACGCAGCAGTTCCGGATGCCTTCGCCACCGGGTTTGGGGGACGCGTACGCGTTCACGATCCCTTCGATGTGGCCGGAGACGTACGTTCCCTCGCGCGCGACGCTGCCGTCGCGGTGGTACACGACGAACGGACCTTCCTGAACGCCGGCGACGAACTGCGCCCGCGAATACAGCGTGCCGTCGTCGCCGCGGTAAAGCAGTGTTTCACCGTCGCGCGCGCCCTGCTCGTCCTTGCGCGAGATCTCCCACTTGTCCACGTCGGCGTTCCACACGCTCGCTTCGGGAACCACCGCCGGTCGCATCGGCGTCGCCGGCGTTTCCGCTTCCGGGCTGGATTCCGGGGTCGCGTCCACGGTCCGCAAAGGATACGCCATGCCGGCGCGCCGTGGTTAGACTGCGCGCATGACACACCCCGCGCTCTCTCGACGCCAGATGATCGCCGGCACCGTCGGCGCCGGATTCGCGCTGGCGGTGCGGCCGGTGTCGGCCACGACGATCACGACCGGCGCCGACGGTCTCAAGGTCGCGGACATTCGCATCCCGAATCGGGGGGGCGCCGACCTCCCCGCGTACGTCGCCGGGCCAGCAAAATCGGCGAAGAAGCCGCCCCTCGTGCTGGTCGTGCACGAGATCTTCGGCGTACACGAACACATCCGCGACGTCTGCCGGCGGCTCGCGAAGTTGGGTTACGCGGCGATCGCGCCCGATCTGTTCGCGCGCCAGGGCGACGTCACGAAGATGGCCGATAACAAGGAGATCTTCGCGAAGGTCGTGTCGAAGGTGCCCGACGAGCAGGTCCTGGGCGATCTCGATCGCTGCGTCTCGTACATGAAGTCCGGCGGCGCTGACGCGAACCACGTCGCGGTCACCGGCTTCTGCTGGGGCGGACGGATCGTCTGGCTCTACGCCGCGCACACGAAGCTCGCGCGCGCCGGCGTCGCGTGGTACGGCCGGCTGGTCGGTGACAAGGACGCCCTTCATCCGAAACACCCGATCGACGTGGCGGCGACGTTGAACGCGCCCGTGCTCGGCCTCTACGGCGGACAGGACCAGGGCATCCCCGTCGCCACCGTCGAGGAGATGCGCAAGGCCGTCGCGGCGGGCGGCCCGGCTTCCAAGCGATCGGACATCCACGTCTATCCGGACGCGGGCCACGCGTTCTTCGCGGACTACCGCCCGAGCTACCGGGCGGACGCCGCCGCCGACGGCTGGAGCCGGATGCTCGCGTGGTTCAAGGCCAACGGCGTCACGCCGTAAGCAGGACCAGCAACCGCGATCAGATCAGGCGGGCCGCGGCGCTCGCTAAATCGTCGAGCACGGCGTCGGCCGCGTCGAAACGGCCGCCGGCGGTCAGCGCCGACGGGATCACCCAGCAACGCAGCCCGGCGGCCTTCGCCGCGCGCAGCCCACGCTCCGAGTCCTCGATCACCAGGCAGCGGTCGCCCGCTAGTCCCAGCCGTTCGACCGCGCGCAGGTAGGGGTCCGGCTCCGGCTTGCCGCGCGCGTAGTCCCCCTGGGCCAGCACCAGCTCGAAGTGTGCGAGCAGGCCCGTGCGCGCGTGCGTGCGCGCGAACGGCCCCTTCTCGGAGCTGGTGACGATCGCCAGCCGGTAACGGCGCGCCAGCGCCGGGACAATCTCGGCGACACCCGGAATGACGATGTCAGCCGTCTCGACGAGCTCGGCGTAGCGCTGGTCGCGCGCCGCGCGCAGCGCCTCGACGTCGGCCGCGCTCACACCGCGCTCGCGCGCGAGGTGCCAGGCGCCCAGCCCCTCGCGCAGGAAGAGCTGGACGTAATCGTCGGCCTCCAGCCGGACGCCGACGCCCGCCAGCACCTCCTGGTTCGCGCGGAAGTAGAGATGCTCGGTGTCGACGAGGACGCCGTCGTTGTCGAACAGGATCGCGTCGAACACTAGGGAAGCAGCAGGATCTTCCGGAACAGCCGGATGTCGCCGATGAGGTCGACGCGGTAGCCCAGGAGGCCGTTGACGTAGTTGTACGTCCCGATGGCCTGGTTGTAGGCGTCCTGATCGTTCGCCGCGACCGCCGCGTCGACGGCGGCCTTGGCCGTGTACCAGTCGGGAACCGGCGTGCCGTCGGAATACATGCCGATGTTCAGCGGCACCGTCCCCGGCGTCCCTTTCACGCCGGTGATGCCGGTCAGCTCGTCGAGGATCTGCCTGCCGATGTTCGACGCCGCGCCGGCGCCGTTGGTCGTCGCGCGGAAGACGATGCCCGTCTCCGGATGCGTGTACTCGATCGACGCGCCCGGCGCCGTCGTGAAGTCGTCATCCGCGCCCTTCACGCCGATGGTGAGGAAGTTCTGGAAGTCGAGCGTGAAGTCCCAGCTGCTCCCCAATCGCCCCAACCCGAACAGCAGCGCCCAGTAACGGATGCTCTTGTTGACGGGCGTCAGAATGTGAACCGCCCCGGCCTGCGCGTATGAGGGATTCGCGTTCACCGAGCCGAACGTCGACGGGTCGACGACCGGCATCGGCGCAAAGGTCGGATTCGTCATGGTGCCGCCGAACGTCGCGGCGTACATCGACGGATCGTTGCGGATGACGCCCGAGAGCAGCTTCACCACCTCGTCGCGGAAGATCCGGTAGTAGTTGATCGACGAACGCGCCGCCACGTCGGACAGCTCGTCGACGCGGAAGAAGCGCGACTCGGTGCTGGTCAGCGCCGACAGCGCCTGCAGCTTCTCGAGCAACGACCCGACGCGCGTGAACGTGTAGTAATAGTCGTCGGAGAAGTTGATGTAGAACGGCTTCGCGTCCGGCAGCTCGATGTCCAGCTTCGGCTTGCCCGGCAGGCACAGGCGGTCGTCGATCTGGCCCATGTCGTTGACCGGGAACGTCGCCACCGTCGGGCTCTCCGCCGTCGGACAGTGCAGGCCCGGCTCCGGCGTCTGCAGGACGGCCGCGATCGCGTTCAACGAATCGACGGACGCCAGGAAGAGGGACTGGCCCAGCGGATAGCTGAGGTAGTCGGACAGGAAGAAGAAGAACTGGAACGCCTCGGAGTAGCGGTTGAAGTAGCGCTCCTGCAAGCGCCCCAGGTAGAGGTCGATGTCCCAATTAATCCGCCCGCGCCAATAAGCGTTGAACACGTAATAATTACGAAACTACTCAATAACGTTGTCAACGATCTCCTACTGATTCGCACCCCGATCCCACATCTTACAATCGAAATTGCCCTCGAACATATCCTCGCAGAACTTGT
>DATMZL010000159.1:0-3544 GCA_035607075.1 Polyangia bacterium | reverse complement strand
GCCCGCGGCAAACCGCAGGCGCTGCTCGACGCGGCGCTGCGCGAGGGCCGCGTCGAGGACATCGGCTGGCGCGTGCGCAAGGACGGGACCCGGTTCTGGGCCGACGTCGTGATCACAGCCATCGCGGATCATGGCGGCGGGCGCGGGTTCATCAAGGTGACGCGCGATCTGACGCTGCCAAAGGAAGCCGAGGAGAAGCTGCGGCAGAGCGAAGCGAGCCTGGCCGCGACGTTGTACAGCATCGGCGACGGCGTCGTCGCCTGTGACAAGCTCGGCCGAATCACCCGCATCAATCCGGTCGCCGAGCGCCTGACCGGTTGGTCCGAGCGGGACGCGATCGGGCGCCCCATCGGGGAGGTCTTCACGATCATCAACGAAGACACGCGCGAGGCGGTCGCGAATCCCGTCGGGCACGTGCTGGCGGATGGCGTTGTCGTCGGCCTGGCCAATCACACGGCGCTGGTCGCGAAGGACGGCACGACGCGGCCCATCGCGGACAGCGGCGCACCCATTCGCGATGCGCAGGGGATAACACGCGGCGCGGTCCTGGTTTTCCGGGACATCACCCAAGAAAGGCGCGCCGCCGAGCTGCTGCGCCAGACCCAGGAGAAGGTGCAGCGCAGCGAAGAGAGCCTTCGCGCGACCCTATACAGCATCGGCGACGGCGTCCTGGCCACCGACGAGCAAGCGCGGGTCACGCGGGTCAATCGGGTCGCCGAGCGTCTGACCGGTTGGCGCGAGAGCGAGGCCCTCGGCCACCCCATCGACGAGGTCTTCGACATCGTCAATGAAGAGACCCACCTCAAGGCCGCCAATCCGGTCGCCCGTGCGCTGGTGGAGGGGGTGATCGTCGGTCTCGCCAATCACACTGCGCTCGTATCCCGGGACGGCATCGAGCGGCCAATCGCGGACAGTGGCGCGCCCATCCTCGATGCCGAGGGGAAGCCTCGCGGCGCGGTGTTGGTCTTTCGCGACGTCAGCGCGGAACGATCGGCCGAGGACACGATCCGCCAGAGCGAGGAGAAGCTCCGATCGATGATCGCGAGCGTTCGCGAATATGCGCTCTACATGCTCGATCCGAGCGGCCGCATCATCAGCTGGAATCCCGGCGCCGAGCGGATCAAGGGCTATCGCGAAGACGAGATCCTCGGCGAGCATTTCTCCCGCTTCTTCACGCCCGAGGACGTCGACGCGCAAAGACCGGCGCGGGAGCTGGAGATCGCGACCAGGGAAGGCCGTTTCGAAGACGAAGGCTGGCGAGTTCGCAAGGATGGGTCGCGTTTCTGGGCGAGCGTCGTCATCTCTCCCATCCGCGACTCGTCGAGCAACCTCGCGGGTTTCGTCAAGATCACCCGCGACCTGACGGAACATCGCAAGGCAGAAGAGGAGCGGATGCGGTTGGCCCAGGCCGGGGAGGCCATCCGTCTCAGGGACGAGTTTCTATCCATCGCATCCCACGAGCTCAAGACACCGCTCACCGCGCTGCAATTGCAGCTGCAGCTGCTCAGCAACAATGATCAACTGCGGGCGATGGGTGAGAAGCTGACCACGAATGTGGATCGGGCGCGCCGTCTCGCAGAGCGACTCGGCCAGCTGGTGGAAGCGTTGCTGGACGTGTCCCGCATCGCCACCGGCCAGCTCACGCTCAATCTCGAATCCTTCGAGATCGGCGAGGTGGCGCGAGAGATCGCGGAGCGCATGCGCGACTCGGCGACGGCAGCGCGGTGCGCGCTGTCGGTCGAGGTCAGCGGACCAATTCAGGGACGCTGGGATCGCCTGCGGATCGAGCAGGTGCTGATGAATCTGATCTCGAATTCGATCAGATACGCTGCCGGACAGCCGATCCAGGTCTCCGTCACACGCGAGCAGAACGATGCGGTGATCGAGGTTCGCGACCGAGGGCCGGGGATTCCAGAAGCAGAGCTCTCGCGCATCTTCGAGCGCTTCGAACGAGCGGCCTCGCCCCGTCACTACGGTGGGATGGGCCTGGGGCTATACGTCGCGCGGGAGATTGCCGAGGCGCACGGCGGAACGATCGTCGCGCGCAACCTGCCGCAAGGAGGCGCTTGCTTCAGGGTGCGCCTACCGATTGGACACGCTGGCGTTCGCTGACGCCAGCGCAGTCGCGGTTGCGGCCGACATGGCCTCGTAGTAGCGGACGAAGCGCGCGGGCTCTGCAATTGATGCGTACGGCTCCATATTGTGGGCCCAGCGGAAGCCGATCGGTTGATAGAGAAGCGCGACTTCGACCGTGAGTGGTCCGGCGGCGCCCGCCGGCAGCGACGGCCGATAGACGATGCGATCGCCGCCGCCCTGGAAATCGGGGTCGTCGCGCGCGTCTCCGAACACCGCGTAGTCGTCGCGGGCGGCTTCCTTGTCGAAGCCGCGCGGCAGCAGGCGGTTGTCCTTGGCGTAACGAACGGCGGACAGCAGGCCCGTGGTCACCCGCCCGTGCGCGTCGGCCAGGATCGGTTCGTAGATCTGCACCTGGTCCTGTGCATCGATCACGCGACGGTGCGGCTCGAATGCCAGCGGGTCGGCGTCGTTGTCGTTGCCCTGGATGCTGCCGTCGGCGCGCAGCTCGCCCGACGAAAACAGCGTTCGCCCCGCGGCGTCCTTCACCACGAACCGGAGCCAGGCGCGACGCGACGGATAGGCTGTCGGCAATTTGTGGCCCGCGGTGTTGGTGACGACGACCTCGGCTTCCAGGCGGCCGCCGCGGACCTCGGCGCGCGCGATCGACAGCGTGGCGGAGCCGGTCTGCAACAGCTCCAGCGTTCGCTGCCGCGACAGGGTCAGCTCCTGCGGCAGCGCCGCGACGTCCAGCTCGGCGCGAAAGCGTTCCAGCATCGCCAGCATGAAGAAGTTCGCGCCCTGGAACCCGTGTCGCGCGAAGTGAGCGCGGGGTTCGCCGAGCACGCTCGCGGCCGGCGTCGGTTCCGCGGTGAACGTCATGTGGCACGCCTGGCAGGTCTTCTCGCGGGCGTAGGCGCTGGCCCGCCATTCGAGGTAGGGCACTTGTTCGGGGAAGCGCACGGTCGGCTTCGAACCGCCGGGCGAGCCCGCGCTCGCGAGCGCCGTCGTGTACAGCGTGTGGCAGGTGGAACAGAGCTCGGACACCTCCATGTTCGTCGCGCGCACCGGCAGGAATCCCGTCGCCGAGTGCATCACGCGCGCGCGCGGCGCGGGGATGTCGTAGGGGCCGAGCACCAGGCGTTCGCCCCACGGCCGCGCGGTGTCGATCCGGAACTCGCCGTTGTGCTCGAGCCCGGGGCCGGCGTTGTGCAGCTGATGGCACAGCGAGCACGAGACGCCGTCGATCGCGAGCGGATCGGCGCCGTCCTTTTGCGGGCCGCCGCCGAGGTGAGAGAAGATCTCGCCCTTCCGTCCCGCGGCGCGCGCCTCGAAGCGAGACATGGGCATGTGGCAGGCGGTGCACTCGTTCTGGATGTCGGGCGAGGCGTCGGGGTGGTCGGTGATTTCGCGTTTTACCGCCGCCTGTCAGTACGGGTTGCGCGCGGCGTTGGCCATGATCGACGCGCGC
>DATMZL010001088.1:0-5944 GCA_035607075.1 Polyangia bacterium | reverse complement strand
GTGCCCATCGCGCCGCAGTCGAGCGGCGTCGTGGCGACGCTGCCGCCCGTACCCGAGGTGCCGCCGGTTCCCGTCGTACCGCCCCGCCCGGCGCTGCCCGTCGTGCCGCCCCGGCCCGCAACGCCCGTCGTGCCGCCCCGGCCCGCGGCGCCGGTCGTCCCTGCGTTGCCCGCGCTGCCCGCAGCGCCCGTCGTGCCCGCGCCCCCCGTCGTGCCGCCCCGGCCGGCCGTCCCGGTCACGCCCGCGACGCCGGTGGTGCCCGCACCGCCGGCCGCGCCGGTGGTGCCCGCGCTGCCGGTCGTCCCCGCGCCGCCCGTGGTGCCGATGCTGCCCGCGCTGCCCGTCGTGCCCGCGGCCCCGGTGGCGCCTGCGTTGCCCGTCGTGCCCGCGGCCCCGGTGGTGCCGGCGCTGCCGGTCGTGCCCGCGGCGCCCGTCGTCCCACCTTTACCGGTCATTGGCGGCGTGCTGTCGCTACTCCCGCCGCAACCGCAGACCAGCAGGAAACTGCCAACGACCACCGCGTACTTCGCCGGGTTGCGTCTCATGCTCGTGTATGTCCCCTCCCGTCACGGGCCGTGGACGAAGGCGCAAGAGAGGGCGTTCGAAGGCAAACCAGCTCACGGTCGCGAGGAGCGCAGAACCGAGCAGCGCCGCGGCGAGGAAACCCAGACAGTCGCCGAATGTTCCGGTGGGCGCCCAATTCTTCCTGAGAAACGCCACGGCCGGCACATGCAACACATAGAAGCCGTAGCTGATCCGGCCCAGGGACGCGAGGGGGCGCGCCCCACACAGGCGGCGGACCGCGGCACCGTCCGGCGCAGACATCAAACCGGCGATGAACAGCGCAAAGATCAAGGCGAGCGCAGAGAACCCGATCGACAGCACCAGGCGATTTCCAGCGCGCAAGCCGCCTGTAACGGCGATCAAGACGACGGCGAGCATGCCCGACGCGAGCAGCAACGCCCAGTGCGATCGGCGCGCGGGCGTCGGCGGATCCCGCGTGTGCGCCCGCGTCGCGAGCCACGCGCCGGCCATCAACCCGTCGAGGCGAGCCGGCGTCAGCGAGCAGACCACGTCCGTGCCGGCGCCATGCGCCGCCGCGACGAGGTGGCCGGCCAGGCTCGCGCAGAGAATCAGCAGGCAGAGGCGACCGAGCTGCCGGGGCGCGAGCAGCATCGTGACGATGGGCCACACCAGATAGAACTGCTCCTCGATCGCGAGCGACCAGAAGTGGCCCAGCACGCCGTGGTCCAGCGACGGTCGCGCGAGCGCAAGCCAGTTGTTCGTGTACGACCAGAACCACGCTTGCTCGGAGGCGAGCGCCGGGTGCCACGCTTCACCGCGCCAGATCGGCGACAGGAAGACGAGCGCCATAAAGAGATACGCCAGCGGGAGTATGCGCAACGCGCGCCGGGACCAGAACCGGCGCAGACCGCCCGGCCGCCCCCGCCCTTCCAGCAACAACCCCGTGATCAAGAAGCCGGACAGAACGAAGAACAGATCGACCCCCACCCAACCGGCCGCGGAGATCCGATTGAAGATCTTCGCCGCCGCCGAAACGCCAGGACCGCGACCACAGTGGTGAAGGAGGACCAGCAAGCACGCGATGCCCCTCACGCCGTCAAGAGCGACGTCGCGCCGGCCATGCTCGAGCTGGTGGTCCATCCACATTCCGCATTCCCCGCGGCGTGCGCGGGAATGATGCGGACGCGGTCGTCACGTCGACATCGGCCGTTGCCCCGAAAACGCTGTCTCGTCGCTCCGCGCGGCAGGCGCGGTGTGCGACTATTGTTTTTTCAGGTAGCCGCGATGCCGCGCTTCGCGCGGCGGCGGCTAGCCAAGCCCGGCAGCGCGCGCGACGAGAATCAGCCCCGCGACGACCACGACCGCGCCGGTGCCTCGGGCGACGCGCTCGCCGGCCGGCGCGACGCGTTCGATGGTGATCGCCGCCGCGACGACGAGCATCGCGCGTAGGTCCATCACGCCGATCACCAGCAGGATCAGCATCAAGCCGGCGCAGCAGGTGCTGCAGTGGAGCCCGAGGCGGAGGCCGTGTCGCCAGGCCGTGCGGGCGTCGGCCCGCAGCGTCCGCCCGTCTCCGGGTGTCGCTCGACAACACGCGAGGTGACGCGCCTTCCAGGCGGTGAGCTGCAGGAAGCCCGCGAGCAGCACCACCACGCCGACCGCGATCGGGACGGCGCGCGACAGCGCCGGCTGCCGCATCTCCAGCGCGGCGAGCGCGACGCCCACCGGAAAGGCGGCCACGCCGAACAGCGTCCAGACGAAGAAGTAGCCCGCGCCCACGATCGTGGTCAGCCGACCGAGGCGCGACGCGCCCGCGGCGCCGACGGCGCGACGATAACGCCGCAGCATCGGGACCAGGGACGGCATCATCATCGCCACCATCATCACGATCCACATGCCGAGGAACGTCGCCGCCGCGCCTGGCCACGTCTGCCCGGGCATCCGCATCCACGCCATCGACATCGTCCACCCGCCGGGCATCGGCATGTCGCCCATCGCCGACGCCGACATCGACGCGCACCAGGCGATCGTCGCAGCGGCGCTGGCCACGAACACCAGCGCCGACATGCCCCAGAAGGCTGGCCGTTCAGCGCTTGTCGTATTCGTCATGACGGCGCCACCAGAGCCCGGACTCGTTGCGTCCCTTGGGCGCGCGATCGAGCCACTGGTACATGCCCCACAGCCCGTCGAGGCCGCGCGCGTACGCCGAATACGTGTGGTAGACGACGCCGTCCTCGAGCACGAACGCGCTCATGCCCGGGCGCTCGCGAAAGAACGTCGGCCAGTCGGTGCCGACGCCCGCGGCGATCGCGGCGCCGATGTCACCGCCGCCGGACTCCGCGACGGCTCTCTCATCCTGGGCGGTGAAGTTGTACTCGCCGACGCCGGACCGCTGCTGCTCCTCGGTGATGGCCACGTTGAAGTCGTAGTTGAAGTCGCTTCCAAACGCCGACGCCCACGGGAAGCTCCAGCCCATTCGCTTCTTGTACGCCTGCACCTTCGCGAGCGGCGCCCGCGACACCGCCGTGAAGGAGACGTCGTGATTCATCCAGTGGACGAAGGAGCCGTTGAATCCGTCCGCGATCGCCGAGCACGACGGGCACCCCGCCTTGTAATCGGGGCCCAGCATGAAGTGGTAGATGAGGAGCTGCGAGCGGCCCTTGAAGAGGTCCGCCAGCGACGTGGTCCCGTCGTCGGTGTCGAACTTGTAGGTCTTGTCGATGCGCACCCAGGGAAGCTCCTGACGGCGCCGCGCCAGCTCGTCGGCCTGGCGCGTGTGCGCCTTCTCGGCCGCGAGCAGCTCGAGCCGGGCCTTGCGCCACTCTGCTCGTGTGCCCTTGGTGTGCTTCGCTTCGTTCGTCCCCGTGGTTGACATGTTCCGCTCCTTGGTTCGATGCCCGACTGCCTTGACGACGTAGAGATAGTCCCCCAGCGCACCGGGGTGGGAGTAACAACTGCGACGGGTTTAAGATCCCGGAAATGGACTCGTCGATCACCGCGGCCGGGCGCGCGCTGCGCGCGGGTGATCCGCTGGGCGCGCTCAAGCACGTCGCCCTGCGGGACGATCCGGCGGCGCTCGCGTTGCGCGGGATCGCGATGGCCCAGCTCGGGGATCTCGGACGGGCGCGCGCGCTGTTGCGCCAGGCCGGCCGAGGCTTCGGACCGCGCGAGAGGGTCGAACGCGCGCGCTGCCTGACGGCGGAGGCGGAGGTCGCGCTGGCGTCGCGCGATCTCGCCCGACCGGCGCGCGCGCTGGCGGAGGCGCTGCGCGCGTTCGCGGCCCACGGCGATCGCGAGAACGCGGCGCACGCGCGCTTGCTGCAGATCCGCCGCTTGTTGCTGCTCGGGCGCGTCGACGAAGCGGCAGGCGCGCGCGCGACTCTCGATCTCGGTGACGCGCCCGCCCGGCTCGCCGCCCTCGCCGACCTGGTGGCCTTCGAGATCGCGCTGCGCCACGGGCAGGCCGCGCCGGCCCGCACCGCCCTCGCCCGCGCGCGAGAGGCGGCCGCGCGTTCCGGCATCGGCGCGCTGTGCGCCGAGGTCGAGCACGCCGCCCGCACGCTGGTCCTGCCGGCGGCGCGCCTCGCCGGCGCGGGCGAGGCGCGCGCCTTGACGCTGGCCGAAGTCGAGCAGGTGCTCGCGTCGCCCGCCCTGGTCGTCGATGGGTGCAGGCGCGCGGCGCGCCGCGGTGATCGGATCGTGCCGCTCGCGCGCCGGCCCGTGCTGTTCGCGTTGCTCCAGCGGCTGGCAGAGGCGTGGCCGGGCGAGGCGGCGCGCGACGACCTGATCGAACGCGCGTTCGGCGCGCGCCGCACGAACGCGTCGCACCGCGCGCGCCTGCGGGTCGAGATGGGACGCCTGCGCCGCGAGCTCGCACCGCTCGCCCAGATCCGGGCCACCCCCGGCGGCTTCGCGCTGGCGCCGCGTGGCGCCGGGAACTTTCAGTCGGGAACCCTGGAAGGGTTCCCGAACCCTCCCGCGATGGTACGCGCCAAGCAAAGCTCGGCGGCTCCCCACGCGTTCGAAGTCCGGCTGCTGCTTCCGCCGATCGAGAGCCCCGACGCCGCCGTCCTGGCGCTCCTCGCCGACGGCGAAGCCTGGTCGACCTCGGCGCTGGCGCTGGCGCTCGGCTCCAGCCAGCGGACGGTCCAGCGCGCCCTCCGCGCGCTCGAGGAGGCTGGCCAGGTGCGCGCGCTCGGTCGCGGCCGCTCGCAGCGCTGGCTCTCCGCGCCGGTGGCGGGATTCGCGACCACCTTGTTACTCCCGGTCGCGGGCGGATTCGGGTAGATCGAACGCATGCGACACGACAAGGACGGCGACAGCGCGGCGCCCGCCGAGATCGTCCGCGAGTACGGGCCTTTTGCCGGGGCGCCGCATGTTCGCGGCGTCACCTTCGACGGGAAGCTCGTGTGGTTCGCCGGCGACGAGAAGCTGCAGGCGTTCGAGCCGGCGGGCGGCAAGGTCGCGCGTGTTCTCGACGTCGCCTGTGACGCGGGGACCGCCTTCGACGGCAAGCACCTCTACCAGATCGCGGACGAGCGCATCCTCAAGATCGACCCCGCCACCGGCGCCATCCTGTCGACGATCCCGGCGCCCGGCGGCGGGCGCGATTCGGGGCTGACGTGGGCCGAGGGGACGTTGTGGGTCGGTCAGTACCGCGACAGGAAGATCCACCAGATCGATCCGGAGACGGGCGCCATTCTCCGGACTATCGAATCGAACCGGTTCGTCACGGGCGTCACTTGGGTCGAGGGCGAGCTGTGGCACGGGACGTCGGAGGGCGACGAGTCCGACATCCGCCGCGTCGATCCCGCGACCGGCGAGGTGCTGACCCGCCTCACGCTGCCCGAGGGGACGATGGTGAGCGGCCTGGAGTCCGACCAGGGCGACGTCTTTTACGCGGGCGGCGGCGAGCGCGGGAGGATCCGCGCGGTGCGCCGGCCGCGCGGCCGATCGGCGCGCTGACGCCTCCGGGTCACCGAACATTCTGGAAAGCTGCTGGAAGTCTGCTCGAAGTCAGTGGCCGGAAATCGGTTGCCGGAAACCGGTTGCCAGAAGTCAGCTCGCGGCCCGCGATCGTCGCGCGCGAGGTGCTTGACACCTTCGCTGGAAATTGAAACCGTCCGGGCCTGCGCGAGGTTGGCGGCGCCCCCGCGCGCGTCGCGCGTCGCCCAATGTCCGTCGACAGAAAGCCGTCTGCAATTTTCGATTCGCGGGTCGCCGCCACGGCGCTGCTCGTCTGCCTCGCGTACTACTTCGGCGCGCAGATCGGGTTCCACTTCAAGGTCGCGTCGATCCCGACGTCGATCTTCTGGCTTCCGAACGCGTCGATGTTCGCGGTGTTTCTGCTGGCGCCGATGTCGCGCTGGTGGATCTACGCGCTCGCCGTTCTGCCCGCTCACATCGCGATCCAGGTTCC
>DATMZL010000812.1:0-4850 GCA_035607075.1 Polyangia bacterium | reverse complement strand
TAGCCGCGATCCCGCGCTTCGCGCGGGGGCGGCTAGCTACTTCTTTTCCGGGCAGCCGCGCGCCCGGGCGCGTTCGACGGCGTTCTTGCACCGCGCCTTGCCATCGCTGCAGTGCGCGGCGGCGGGCGAGCCGGCACCCTGGCGATCCGCGATCTCGCAGATGCGCGCGGCGAGGGCGCAGATGTTGCCGCGCAGCTGGTCGACGCGCGCGCAGTCCGGCGTGACCTGGGCGTCGCTGCGCAGCAGATCGGCGTCGAGTCGCCGAAGCTCCTCGTACGCGCGCGCGGCCTCGTCCTGCTCGCCGTTTCCCGATTCGGCCGGCGGCCGGTTCGGATTCTCCCGCATCGGCGCGGCGCATGCGGTCAGCACCATCATGGCGAAGACGCAGACGGGCAGCAGAGCACGGGTCACGGCTGCGCTCCCGGCGTGGGGGCGCCAGCGGCGCCCTCGCGCAGCGCCTCCGCCAGCAGCTTGTCGTTGATCACAAGAGCCTGATGATAGTCCTCGGCGGCGGCTGGCGCCTCGCCCAGCGCTTCGTGCGCGGCGCCTCGCACGACCAGCAAGTTCGCGACGAAGAGATCGTTGCGGCGCCCCAGCGCGAGGCCGCGGTCAGCGGACGCGAGCGCCGCGTGCGCGTCGCGGGCCCGGAGCTCGATCTCCGCGAGGCGGAAGTACGTGTCCTGCAGGACGCCGCGCCGATCGTCGGGCGCGACGTCGGCGACGACGGGACCGTCGACGATGCCGAGCAGCGCCTCCTTCGCGCCGGTCGGGTCGCTGGCCTGCAGACGCTCGTCGGCGAGCGCGTGCCGGCGCTCGGCCTCCGCCACCCACCGGTTATCGCTTCGCACGTCGGCCTTGCTACAGCCAAGCGCGAGCAACGCCAGCGAGACGGCGACGCAAATGCGGCTTGCGATCATCGCGGTCCTCCGCGGCGCAGGTCCTCGTGGTACTGGCGACGGTAGGCGCGCATCTTGAGATCGAGCGCGGCGAGCGCGCCGCTCGCATCGGCGCCGCCGCGCGTGGCCTGTGCCTGCGCGGCGAGCAGGTCAGCCGGCGGCGCGGGTGGCGCGACCGAGGCGCGCAAGGGCGGCGCGGCTCGCTGGGCCGTGGTCGCGAACAGCAGCCAGGCAGCGGCCATCGCAGGGAGCGCGAGACTCGCACCCAGCCACAAGCGCGCGCGCCGCCGGCCCCGCGCCCGCCGCCCGTCCAGGGCGGCCGCGGCCTGCGCGAGGGCTATCGGCTCGTACGCCGGCGGGACGGTCAGCGGCGCGCGGGCGTGCCGCAGCAGCGCCGCGGTCTCCAGCGCCTCGCCGGGCGCCGCGCGTTCGCCGTCGGCGGCCAGGCGGGCGTCTTTCTCCAGCGCCGCCGCGAGCGCCGCAGCCTCGCGCAGCTCTTCTTCGGTCGGATCTTCATCTTCTGGTTTCATGCCGACACCGGAACGCGATCAGCGGTGGGCGCGTCGGCGGTCGTGGCCGCCTGCCAGCGCTCACGAAACGCGCGCAGCGCGCGCAGCAACAGGACGTCGAACGTCGCGACCTTGACCTCGAGCAGCTCCGCGCATTCGACGCGCGGCCGATCCTCGAGGAACCGCAGCGTCAGCGCGCGCTTGTAGCGCGGGTTGATCTCGTCCATCACGCGCGCCACCGCCGCTTGCAGGCGCGCGGCATCGCCGGCGTCGTCGCCGGGACCGGGCGGCTGCGCGTCGAGCAAGGGCGCCGACAGCAGCGCGAAGCCACGCAACGCCTGGCCGCGCCGCGCCCGCTCGCGCTCGACGTCGCGCGCCCGGTTCGCCGCGACGGTCGCCAGCCACGACCAGATGCTGGCGCCGCGATCGTCGTACTGATCTAGCTTCTCCAGCATGATGCGGAATGTCTCCGCGAGCACATCCTCGGCGGTCTGACGGTCGCCCAGCCGGGGCAACAGCACGCGCGCGTACAGCGGCTGCGCGAACGCGCCGTAGAGGCGAGAGAACGCGGTCCGGTCGCCCCGTCGAAGCTCGCCGATGAGTCGCCGTTCTTGTTCCAGCCAGGCGGGGTCATTGAACGTCACGAAGGGTGTATGGGCTGATAGAGGGAAGAACGCCGCCGCCCGCCGGACCTTACAGTGTGCGGGCCTCTTCCAGCGCGATCTGCGCCGCGTCGTGGTTGCCGAGGCCGCGCTCGGCCGTGGCCAGCGCGGTCAGCACCGCGCCGCGATCGTCGGCGCCGTCGACGGCGCGCAGCAAGTGCAGGCGCGCCTGATGGTAGCGGCGCAGGTCGACGTAGACGCGGCCCACCAGGAAGTTCGTCAGCGACAGGTCAGGATCGTCGGCGAGGATCCGTTCCAGCAGGCCGACTGCCTTGTCGATCTTGCCGCTGCGCTGCGCGAGCTCCGCCAGGCGCGCGATCGGCAGCGCGAACGTCGGGTTCTGAAGGGCCGCCTCCTCGAACAGCGCGCAGGCGTCGTCCGTGCGCCCCGCCGCTTCGGCGAGCATGCCCAGGCGCTCCTGCGGCGCACCGTAGGTGGGCGCGATCGCGCGCGCCCGCTCGAACGCGGCGGCGGCGTCGGCGACGTCACCCACCTCCAGCAGGCGCACGCCGCGCAGGTACGCCGCCTGGCAGGACATCGGGTTCAGCGCCTCGGCACGCGTCAGCGCCTCGATCGCCGCCGCCGGCGCCTCGACGCTGCCGAGCAGCAGCGGCGGCAGGTGACTGCGCGGCGCCAGGCGGGCGGCCGCGAGGAACGACCGTCGCGCGTCCGCGATCTCGCCGGCCTGCTTGTGGCGGAGGCCTTCTTCCAGCAACCGTTCGACCTCGCCCGCGCCCAGCATCAGGTAACGCGAATCGGTAAAAGTCATCGCCGCGTGGCGCTCGCTCCGCAGCTCCGCCGGCGGAAACTCCTGGCGCTTGCGTCCCTTGATCTCGAACCCCATCTGCGCCGCGACGGAGAGGTAGAACCCGAGCCGATCCTTGGCGTGGCGCCGCTCGTTGCGCTCGCTGGCGGCGTAGCGCGCCGCCCGCGCCGGAATCGTCGCGCGCACGTCGCTCTCGACAAGCGCCCGCTCGAGCACCGTCTCCAGCTCGGCGGCGTCCGCGAACAGATAGCCGGTCTCGCCGGGCCGCACGACCTCCCGGTACGGTTCGAGATCCGCGCAGATCGCGAGCACGCCGTGCGCGGCGTACTCCATGAAGCGCGTGTCGCCCAGGCAGCGGTTGTAGGCCGTCGGCGCCAGCGGGGCGATGCCGATGTCGATCCCTTCCAGGAAACGGTAGTAGGCCGCGAGCGATCCCCACGGCGTGAAAGAGACGCGGCCCGCGGGCAGCGCGTCCAGGATCGCGTCGACGATCGACCGCACGTCGTCGTCGGCCATGATCGCCAGCTCGGTCTCCGGGTGGCGCTCCAGCACGCCCGCGATCGCCGGGAGCACGACCCGCAGATCCTCGCGGTGCGCGCGCGAGCCCGCCCAGCCGATGACGACGCGATCGGGCCGACGCGCCGGGGTGGGCGGCGCCGCGTCCCACAGCTGGTTCGGGATCACGGCGCGCCGAGGGTTCAGCGTCGCACAGTGCGCGTCGAGGGCCGGCGTCGACACCTGCAGGCAGTCGGCCTGGCGCGCCAGCAACGGGCGCAGGCTGCGCTGCACAAGGTCGGGCGTGCGGGCGGCGGCGGCGAGCGCCGCCACCGGCGGCGGCGCCGCGAACAGGTGCCGGGTGATCTCGTAGACCGACAGCTTGCGGCGGAGCCGGCGCGCCGCGACGATCGGCAGCAGATCGGGATCGGCGACGTCGCGGATGACGAGCACGTCGGCGTTGAGCAGCACGCGCGAATCGAACAGGCCCGGCGACACGATCGATCCGCTGATCACCGCGACGTCCGGCACCTCGCCCAGCGCCCGGCACGGCTGCCGCGTGCGGTACATCGCCGCGCCCTCATCAATCGGCTCGGGAGGGCCGACGTGCGCGATCAGAAGCCCCGGGCGATCGCCGGCGGGCGTGCGATCGCCGGCAGGCGTGCGATCGCCGGCAGGCGTGGAAGAAGGCGGCGAGGGCGCTTTCACGGGCGCCGGTTTTGAAAGTCGCGGGTGTTGCGCGCGTCGTGCGCGCCGCTGTTGGGGATCGCGGCGGCGAAGCGCGCTTCCTCGGCGCGGAAGTCCTCGGCGAACAGCGTGCTCATCAGGGCGCCCGCCTCCGCGCCGCCGCCGGTCACGTGGGAGGCGAGCGCGGCGCCGAACTCCCCGGCGGTCTGGTAGCGCTTCGTCGGGTCGACCTCCAGCGCCTTGCGGACGATGTCCCCGCAGGGGGCGGGGAGGGCGGCAATCCGCGCCAGCTCTTCGGGGCCGGGGCCGGTCGCCGCCTTGACGAGCAGCTCGTAGGTCGTCGAGCCCCTGTAGAGGATCTCGCCCGTCAGGCAGTAGAAGATCACCAGACCCACCGAGAACAGGTCGGCGCGCCCGTCGACGTTGATGCCGCGCGCCTGCTCGGGCGACATGAAGCTGACGTTGCCCTTCACGACGCCGTGCTGCGTTTTCGTCACCCGTCCCTCGGCCTTCACGATGCCGAAGTCGAACAGCTTCACCTCGCCGCGCGCGGACACCAGGATGTTGCTGGGCGAGACGTCGCGGTGGACGATGCCCATCGGCCGCCCGTGTTCCCCCAGCTTCGTGTGCGCGTATTCGAGGGCGCGCAGCGTCTCCGCCGCCGCGTAGAGCACCGTGGTCGGTGGCAACGCGCGCTGCTGCTTCTCGATCGCGCGCCCGGTGAGGCGGCCGAGGTCGCGCCCGAGGATGTATTCCTGCGCGAGGAAATACTCGTCGCCGACTTTGCCGAAGTCGAACACCGGGATGATGTTCGAGTGCACCAGCGTCGATCCCA
>DATMZL010000735.1:0-3900 GCA_035607075.1 Polyangia bacterium | reverse complement strand
CCGCGCGTGACGGATCGAAGCCGCAGATGGGCGATCGGCGCGTGCGTCGGCGCGCCGCTCGTCGCGGCCGCGGCGCTGTCGGGCCGCGTGCGCACCGCGCTGGTCGGCGCGCGGGGCTTCGCGGACAGCCACGTCGCGCCCGGCGGCTTCCCCAAGACTCTCATTGGCCCGGCGGGCGACGCGCGGACGCTGGCGCGGCCGCCGCGCCGGATCGTCTCGACCTACCTCGGGGCCGACGAGACCCTGGCCGCCCTGGTGTCGATCGATCGCGTGGTCGGCGTGTCGGCGTTTGTCGACGATCCGCCGAGCTCGAATTGCTCCGATGTCTATCCGGCCGGCATCCGCCGCTTGCACGCCGATCCCGAGACGATCATCTCGCTGGCGCCCGATCTGGTCTGCGTCGCGGGATTCACCGCATCCGGTTCACTGCGTCTGATCGTCGGGGCCGGCCTGCCCGTCGTCCGGTGGTCACAGTTCGATTCATTCGCCGACGTCCTGGCCTTGGTTCGCCTGCTCGGCGCCGCAGTCGGCGAGGAAGCGCGCGCCGAGGCGATCGCAGGCGGCGTCGAGGCATTGCTCGCGGACCTGGAACGGCGGCTCGCCGGCGTCCGTCGCGTCCGCGTCCTCTACTACGATCCGCCGACGTACACGATGGGGCGCGGGACGCTGCTGGCCGAGATCTTGACCCGCGCCGGCGGCGCGAACGTCGTCGACGACTTGGGCATGGTGGGACCTTGCCAGATCGGCATCGAGACTGTCCTGGCCCTGGAGCCGGAGGCGATCATCATGCCCAACTACGCGGGCAACACGCCGGTGCTGCGCGCGCTGGGCGCCGACCCGATCTGGCGCCAGGTGCCGGCCGTTCGCTCGGGCCGCGTCCACGAGATCCCGGGCGCCTGGATTTCGACCGTGTCGCACCATGCCGCGCAGGGCCTCGCGCGGGTCGCGCGGGTGCTTCACCCCGACGCGTTCGCGTCTTAACTGAGTTTGGGCTCCGAATCCGTATCGTCGGGCAGGAGACCCTGGTCCAGGTCCTCCTCGGCGACGGGCGAGCCGATTCGGTACGAGCCCTCGAGCCATTTGCCCAGGTCCGCTGAACGGCAGCGCTCCGAGCAGAACGGACGGAAGCTGTCGGGTGGCGTCACCTCGACCGAGCGACCGCAGGACGGGCATTTCCGGCGCACAGGAAAACCATAGTGCATCCAAGCCGCTCCGTCAGCCGATAGAACTACGCAAGCCGCCGCTTTCTCTGTAAAAATCGACACGTGAGCAGCGAGCCTGAGCCGCGACGCGACGGCCTCGGCCATCGCCGGCGGCCGACGGGCAACTTCGCGGACGGCCTGCGGTCGATGCGCGGGCTGCCGCGCATCATCTGGGTGCTGGGCGTCGCCAGCCTGCTCAACGACGTCTCGAGCGAAGCGATCTTTCCGCTGCTGCCGGTGTTCCTGACGTCGCTCGGCGCGCCCATGCGCTTCATCGGCCTGATCGAGGGGAGCGCGGACGCGCTCGCGAGCGTCCTCAAAGTCGTGGCCGGCCGGCTGTCCGATCGCGCGCCGCGCCGGCTGTTCGTCGTCGGCGGCTACGCGATCCCGGCGCTCGCCCGCCTCGGGATCGCCGCCGCGCTCGCCCCCTGGCAGGTGCTGACCGCGCGCCTGTTCGACCGGACGGGCAAGGGCATCCGGTCGGGTCCGCGTGATGCGATGATCGCGGAGTCGGTGCCGCCCACGCAGCGCGGGCGGGCGTTCGGTCTCAACCGGTCGATGGACCACTTCGGCGCGGCGGTCGGTCCGCTGCTCGCGAGCCTGCTGTTGCTGGCGTTCGGGCCGCAGCAATACCGCGTGGTGTTCGTGATCGCCGCCGGCATCGGGATGGTTGCGCCGGTCGTGCTCTTCTTCCGGATGCGCGAGGAGCCCCACGAGGGCTCCGATCGCAGCGGACCGATCGAGGCGCCGCCGGGCGACGCCGGCTCGCTGCGCCACGGCTACTACTCCTACTTGGTCGCGTGCGTGCTGTTCGCGCTGGGCAACTCGTCCGACGCGTTTCTGCTGATCCGCGCGCACGAGGTCGGATGGTCGAGCAGCCACCTGCCGCTGCTGTGGGCGTTCCACCACCTGGTCAAGTCGCTGGCGGCGCTTCCCGGCGGGACGCTGTCCGATCGGCATTCGCGCGGGATGGTGGTGTCGTTCGGGTGGGCGGCCTACGCGCTGACCTATGTCGGCTTCGGCTTCGCCAGCCAGCGCTGGCAGATCCTGGGGCTGTTCCTCGTCTACGCGCTCTATCACGGCCTCGCCGAGGGCGCCGAGCGCGCGATCATCGCCGATCTTTCCGACCGCGGCGCGCGCGGGCGCGCGTACGGCCTCTACCACGGGCTGGTCGGCGTGGCGGCGCTGCCGGCCGGCATCGGCACGGGCCTGGTGTGGGATCGCTGGGGTCCGGCCTGGGCGCTGTGCGTGAACGCCGCGTTCGCCGCGGCGGCCTGCATCTTCCTGGCGGTGCAGACGTTCGGCGGCCAGCTGCGCCGCGGCCCGGCGGCTCGCTGAATCAGGCTTCGTTGAATCAAGCTTCGCTGCGGAGGCTGAGATGTTCGCGGCGAATGCGGAGCAGCTCGCGCAGGACGATCTGCAGCGTCGCGACGACAGGCACGGCGATGATCGCGCCCATGATGCCGGCGATCTCGCCCATGAACAGGATCGAAAGCGTCACCACCAGCGGGTTGACGTTGACGGTGCGGCGGAAGATCAGCGGGGCCAGCACGTTGCCCTCGAGCAATCCGTAGATGATGAAGTAGACCGCCGACGCGACGCCGTGCCAGATCCCCTCGGTGAACAGGGCGATCAGCGAGATCGCGGTACCGGCGACGATCGGTCCCGCATAGGGAATCATGCTGGAGAGGCCGGCCACGATCCCCAGCGGCAGAAAGAAGGGGACCCTGTCGATGGCGAGGAAGCTGGTCGTCAGCGTCGCGTTGATCGTGCAGATCAGCGCGAGGCCGCCCAGGTAGCCGCCGATCGACTGATAGATCTTGCGGAGCACGTCCTCGTACAGCGCCCGCCGTTCGGCGCGCGCCTCGGCGACGGCCGCGGTGATCAGGCGACCGCCGAAGATCAGCATGAAGATGACGAGGAACACGATCGTGATGACCGCGGCGACGCCGCTCAGCAGATCGCCGACCGCGTTCAGCAGCGGCGTCGCCACGCCCTCCAGCTTGGCGGGAATGTTCCGTTCGGCGTCCATGAGGTACTCGCCGATGTGAAAGCGCGCGTCCAGCGTGCGGAACAGCGCGCTGCCGCGCGCGCTGCGGATGAACTGCGGCGCGTCGTGGACAAGCGCCTTGCCCTGCTCGATCGCGGGCGGGATCAGCGTGAAGCCGAAGGCGACGACGAGACCCAGCACCGCCAGCATCACGATCGCGATCGCGGGGCCGCGCTTGATCTTGCGGCGTTCGAGCAGGCGCACCGGGTGATCCAGCGCGACGGAGAGGAGAAGGGCGGCCCCCGTGAGCGCCAGCGCCAGCATCGCGTTCGTCACCGCCTCGACGATCGCGATGACGATCAGGACGCCGAACGCGACCGTGAAAACGGTCTTCAGCGTCACCTGCGAGGGACGGATTTCGTTGTCGAGCCCGGCCAAGGTCTCACAGATATGCTATTCGGGCGCGTCGGGCAACACGACCAGTCGCTCCGCGCCAAAGGCGCGGTCTGCGACTGTTGTTGTTTCAGGCAGCGGCGATCGCGCGCTTCGCGCGCGGGCCGCTGGCGTTCGTTGCGGCGCTCGGCGCGCTGTCCGGCCAGGCGCGCGCCCAGCTGAGTGATCCCGAGGTCCGCCCGACGCGCGGGCCCCTGGTGACCAACGCGGTCCGGGCCGGCGACGCCGACGCGACCGCCGTCGAGCTGAACCCGG
>DATMZL010001381.1:0-3399 GCA_035607075.1 Polyangia bacterium | reverse complement strand
TCGGGAACCCTTTGAGGGTTCCCGACTCAAGAGGACTTCGCACGCACCGAGCCTCCCGCGCGCCGTCGGTTCGGTCAAGCCGGCGCGTGCGTGCCGGCCGCTCGCGCCGCGGCGACGAGCTTGGCCGCGACGCGGCCCTTCTCGGCGAAACCCAGACCCACGCGGTTCGCGGCGGGGATCACGTTCTTCACGACCACCTCGATTTGCGGGTGACCGCTGATCTGGTCGAGGTGCAGCACCGCCGTGTCGCCGGTGCGCAGCGGAAGCGCTGTCTCGACGGCCGCGCCGCTTTCGGAGACGTCGCGCACGCGCACCGCGGTCAGGCCCGAAGACAGCTCCAGCGTCGCGGCCCAGTCGACCGGGTAGCGGGTGTACTTGCGCGCGTACGTCTCGATGCGCGCGGGCAGGGGCCCGGCCGGGACGTCGATCGGATCGCCCTCCAGCGGGCAGCTGCGCGCGCCGGCGTCTTCGTCCTTCAGGATGGTCTCGGCCATCTGATCGAACTGGCGCACGTTGTCGTCGATCCCGCGCCGGGCGATCAGCGGCTGGCGCGCGACGATCGACTGGGCGATGCGCTCGCTGTTCCGTAGGCAGCCGACGACGGGGAGCGGAATCCCGAGGTGCTCGCGGACCATGCGCGAAAAGGCGTGGAACACCTCCTCGTGCTCGGGACCATCGATGGCATTGCCGACCAGGCCGCCCGAAAAGTCGGTCAGCACGGCGGCGGCGTCGTCGCCGTGGCTGCGTTCGGCCCGCAGCGCGGCGCTCTTCAAGAACGCGAACGTCGCCTCGAGCGCCCGCGGCGCACGCGACGTGACCACGATGCGGAACGCGTTCACGGCGAACGAATCGAAGAGGTCGTCGCGGTTATCGGCGCCGATGTCGACGACGATGACCTCGCTGTCGAGATCGTTGAGCTCGCGCACGACGTCGCGCCGCTGCTCCAGCGACGGCGGCGAGGCGGGCGTCGCCGTGCACGGGAGCAGACGCAGATTGCGGACGCGGGTCGCTTGCGCCAGCTCGTCGCGCCGTTCGCGCTTTCGTTCCAGCCACGCCTCCAGACCGCCCGCGGGCGACGTCACGCCGAACAGTGTGTGCTGGCGAGGCGCGCGAAAGTCGAGGTCGACGACCACCACGCGCCGGCCCATGCCCGCGATCGCTGCCGCCAGGTTGCAGGCGACGATGCTCTTTCCCAGGCCCGTTTCGGCGGCGCCCACGGCGATGACGGTCGGCATGACCGACGTATCCAGAGGGGCATGCCAGCGGCCGGTCGACAGCAACCGGACCCGGCGCAACGAACGTGGGGTACGCGACGACATGGGACCTTCTGGACCGGAGCGGGCGTGGCGTTGGGACATCCTGCGGGGTTCCTTGCGAATTTTCTCGTCGGAAGGGGGCGGCAGCTAAAGCATTGGCGCGAAACGCCGATGGACCGGGCATGTCCTCCTCTTCCCATGCTGTGGTGGTCCCGTTGGAACAACCGGTGGCCGAACCGGATCCGGCGCCGGCGCCGGTGCCTCAACTTCTTTCGGTCCCGGTCAACCTGCCCGTCGATCTCCCGACGATGCTTCGCCAGCTCGAGGACGCCTACATTCGCGCCGCGCTGACGCGAACGCAGTTCAACAAGAAAGAAGCGGCCAAGTTGCTCGGCATGGGTCGCACGACCCTCGTCGAGAAGCTTCGCCGCCGGAATCTGGCCGCTCGCTCCGCCTGAGCGACCGCCCGGATCCAGGGACGCGTCGGGCCGACGCATCCCTGGTAGATTCGCGACGTGTTCGGTCGCAAAGGTGAAACCCTGGCCGGCTGGGGCCGCGCGCCGGTCGTCCCCGGACACGAGGTGCGCTCGGAGGACCTGGCGCGCATCGCCGACGGACGCCCGCTGTCGCGAGGTCTCGGGCGGTCGTACGGCGATTCGTCGTTGCCCGCCGCGAACGACCGCGAGGTGGTCTCGACCGTGCTGGCAGACCGCATCCTGTCGTTCGACAACGACAGCGGCGCGCTGCGCGCCGAGGCCGGTCTGTCGCTGGACGACATCTACAAGGTCTTCCTTCCGCGTGGCTGGTTCGTTCCCGTCACCCCGGGGACGAAGTTCGTCACGCTGGGCGGGATGGTGGCGGCGGACGTCCACGGGAAGAACCATCACAAGAACGGCTGCTTCGGCGCCCATGTTCTAGACATCAAGCTGCGCGTCGCCGACGGACGAACCGTGCGGTGCAGCCCGAACGTCGAGCCCGATCTGTTCCGCGCCACGATCGGCGGCATGGGCCTGACCGGTCACATTCTGGAGGTGGCGTTCAAGATGGTGCGCGTGCCCTCGCCCTGGATCTGGCAGGAGAGCGAGCGCGTGCCGAACATCGAGGCGTTCATCGCGGCGCTCAAGGCCGCCAGCGCCGACTGGCCGATGACCGCGGGCTGGATCGATTGCCTGTCCAGCGGCGCGAACATGGGACGCGGCATCCTGTTCAAGGGGCGCTGGGCGACGCCCGACGAGGCGCCGAAGCGCGCGCCGCGGCCGAAGCGCCGGTTCACGATCCCGTTCGACTTCCCGCAGTTCGTGCTGGGACCGCTCAGCATCCGCGCGTTCAACACGCTCTTCTACTGGAAGCACTGGCGCCGACAGCAGCGCCGCATCGTTCATCCCGAATCGACGTTCTACCCGCTGGACATGGTGTGGCATTGGAACCGGATGTACGGGCGGCGCGGGCTGACGCAGCACCAGTGCGTACTGCCCAACGAGGCGGGGGCGGGCGCCGCGCGGCGCTTCCTCGAGGTGCTGACCGCGCGCGGGGGCGCGTCGTTCCTGTGCGTGATCAAGGACTGCGGGCCGGAAGGTGTAGGGATGCTGTCGTTCCCGCGGCCCGGGATCTCGATCGCGCTCGACATCGCGGTGCGAAAGGACACGCCCCTGTTGATCGATGCGTTGAACGAGTGCGTGCTTAAAGAAGGCGGACGCATCTACCTGGCCAAGGACGCGTTCACGCGCGCGGAGCACTTCCGGGCGATGGAGCCGCGCATCGACGAGTTCCAGCGCATCCGGCACATCTGGGATCCGAACCGGAAGCTGCGCAGCGCGCAGTCGGTGCGGCTGCTCGGGGATCTGCCGTGAGGAAGGTCGTCGTGCTCGGCGCGACGAAGGGGATCGGACGCGCGCTCGCGCGGCAGCTCGCGGTGCGTGGAGACGCGCTGTTCCTGCTGGGCCGAGATCCCACCGATCTCGCGGCCAGCGCGCGTGATCTCGAGATTCGCGCGGGGCGGCCGGACGGATCGGTCGGGACCGCGCCGTGCGATCTCGAGCGGCCCGACGATTTCGGGGCGGCGCTCGACAGCGCGGACGTCGTGCTGGGCGGGTTCGACACAGTGGTCGTGACCGCGGGTCTGTTCGCGACGCAGGATCGGCTG
>DATMZL010000185.1:0-3747 GCA_035607075.1 Polyangia bacterium | reverse complement strand
GAGCCGATCGCATTCGGCGACATGATGGCCTCCATCGGTACGCTGATCCCGGTCATGAAGGAGATCCTCACCGACGTCCGCACGTTGACGTCGGGGCCGATCAGCGACATCGCCAACAACGTCAGCGAGCTGATCGAGCGGAACTCGGAAGTGCTCGATCGCCTCCTCAGCCGCGTCGATCACATCGCTGCCGTCGTCGAGAACGTCACCACCTCCGAAGCTGGCGACGTCAAGGCGTCGCTGCAGAACGTCCGCGAGATCACCGAATCGGTGAAGAGCCTGATCGGCACGACGCACGAGCAGGTCTCGAAGCTGGGTGAGAAGGGCGGCAACTCGATCGAGAAGCTGCAGGCGTCGATCGACAACCTCGACAAGACGATGAAGAACATCGAGGAGGTCAGCTCGAAGATCAACGACGGGAAGGGCACGATCGGCGAGCTCGTAAACAACGACGCCATCGCCCGCAACGTCGAAGAGATCACCGAGGACGCGGGCGGCTTCGTCAAGAGCATCACCCGCTTGCAGACGATCGTCGGCCTGCGCAGCGAGTACAACTTCCTCACCAGCCAGTTCAAGAACTACCTGTCGATCCAGCTGATGCCCCGGCCCGACAAGTTCTACCTGATCGAGCTGGTCGAGGATCCGCGTGGCTACCGCAGCAAGACCGTCACCATCGCCAACAACAGCCAGACGGGCACCACTTCGGAGACGAAGCTGACCTTCACGGAACAGCTTCGTTTCACCTTGCAGTTCGGCAAGCGCATCGGGCTGTCGCCCAATACCTCGATCGGGGGCCGCTTCGGCATCAAGGAATCGACCGGCGGCATCGCCGGCGATCTCTACCTCTTCCGCGATCGGCTGCTGCTCTCGGTCGATGTGTTCGACGCGAAGACCAACCGCTACCCGCGCATCAAGGCGACGATGGCGTACGCGATCTGGCAACGGAACCTCTTCCTGATCGCGGGCGCCGACGACATGGCAAACTACGTTCGCGCGCCGGGCGGCGGCGCGCTGTTCGACTACTTCGTCGGCGCACAGTTGACCTTCAACGACGAGGATTTGCGCTCGTTGTTGCTGTTCGGCGGCGGCGCGGCCGCCGGCGCAGCCAGCAAGTAGCGGCAAATCATCCTGCAGGCGCGTTGGCGCCAGTAAGGCGGCAAGCTTGACTCGCCGGGCCCGCCCTCTATAGTTACGGCGCTTCCGGCGGTCTGAAGGCGCTCGTATAAGCAAAATGCGGTTTAAAATCAACGAGATAGGAGACGGCGGGCTGCCGGTTAACGTCTCCGTCACCACCGAATGGTTGGCCTCCGCGTGCCCCGATCTCGATGCGCGTCCCGGGCCGGCTGGGCTGGTGTTCAACGGGCAGATCACCCCAACGGGTGACGACTACCTTCTGCGCGGCGAGCTCGTCGGCGATGTCGAGATGCCTTGCGCGCGCTGCCTCGAGCCGGCGCTCGTTCACGTCGAGGTGCCGCTGACGGTGACGTTCGTTCCTGCGGGCGCCGAGGACGTGGATCCCGACGACGAGGACGGCGACGCAGATCCTGACGTCGTCACGTTCAAAGGCGCGGAGCTGGACCTGTCCGGTGAGTTGCGCGACGGGCTGGTGCTCGCGGTGCCGTTCAATCCTCTCTGCGACGAAGCGTGCCGCGGCCTTTGCCCGTTGTGCGGCGGCAACCGCAACCTCGTCCCGTGCAAACACGCCGCAGCGCCGGCGGCAGCGCCCGGCGGATTGGCCGCGCTGAGCAAGATCAAGCTCTGACCTCCCCTCGACAATAGAAAGGTACGCAGATGGCCGTTCCGAAGCGAAGACAATCCAAATCACGTTCCGCAATCCGGCGCGCGCAGGTCATGAAGAAGGCGGTGCCGAACTTCGTGCCCTGTCCCCGCTGTGGCGAGCCGAAGCTGACCCACCGCATGTGCGCGGGCTGCGGCTACTACCGCGACCGGCTCGTGATCGAGCCGAAGGAAGAGGAGCAGGCGTAAGGCCCTCGGCGGGCCGTTGCTCTCCATGCCCCGAATTGCCGTCGACGCCATGGGATCCGACGCCGCCCCGCGCGTCGAGCTCGAAGGCGTGCTGTCGGCCGTGCGAACGCGCGGCGTGCAGGTGATCCTCGTCGGCGACGAGCCGCGCCTGCGTGCCGAGCTCGCGGCGCTGGGCGCCAACGACAAGAAGGATCTGATCGTCGTGCGCCACGCGCCCGACGTCATCACCATGCACGACGCCCCGTCGATGGCCGTGAAGCAGAAGAAGCAGTCATCGATGCGCATCTGCTTCGACATGGTCAAGGCGGGCGAAGCGGACGCGGTGGTGTCGGCCGGAAACTCGGGCGCGATGATGGCGTGTGGTCTGTTCGTGCTGGGGCGCCTGCCCGGCGTCGAACGGCCCGCGATCGTGACGACGTTTCCGACCAAGGCCGGAGAATGCGCGCTGCTGGACATGGGCGCCAACGTCGACCCGAAGCCGTCGGTACTGGCGCAGTTCGCGGTGCTCGGATCGGTCTACGCGCGGCTGCTGCACGGCAAGACGAAGCCGAAGGTGGGCCTGCTCTCGAACGGCTCCGAGGATCACAAGGGCACGCCGCTGACGCGCGATGCGCACCAGTTGCTGACGCGTCCCGATCCGGCCGGCGACGCCGACTTTACCTACGTCGGCTACGTCGAGGGCCGCGACATCTTCCGCGGCGAGGTGGACGTGGTCGTGACCGACGGATTCACCGGCAACGTCGTGCTCAAGAGCGTGGAAGGCGCCGCGGAGGTCATTCTGGACATGGTTCGCGAAGAGGTCGCGCGCTCTGGACTGCTGTCGAAGCTGGGCGCCGCGTTGATGACCGGCGCGCTCAAGCGCCTGCGCCGGCGCACCGACTACGCCGAGCACGGCGGCGCGCCGTTGCTGGGCGTCGACGGTGTCGCGTTGATCTGCCACGGCGGATCGAACGCGATGGCGATCAAGAACGCGGTGTTCGTCGCCGATCGTTTCGCGCAGATGGGCCTGCGCAAGGAATTGACCGCCGCCGTCGCGCGGCACAACGCGCTGTGGGACGGCGCTCCGCCGGCGCCGCCCGCCGCGGGGGCGGTGTCGTGACCCGAAGTCGCATCGTGGGCACCGGACGCGCGGTGCCGCCCAAGAAGCTGACGAACGACGACCTCGCCAAGATGGTGGACACGTCCGATAGCTGGATCGTCGAACGTACCGGCATCCGCGAGCGCCACATCCTCGACCCGTCGCTGGCGGCGAGCGATCTCGCCACCGAGGCCGCACAGAAGGCCTGCCGCGCCGCCGGTATCGAACCGTCGGCCGTCGACTGCATCATCGTCGGCACCGTGACCGGCGACTGCCCGTTCCCCGCCACCGCGACCTTCGTGCAGAAGAAGCTCGGCGCGAAGAACGCCGGGTGCGCGTTCGATCTGTCCGCCGCGTGCGCCGGTTTTCTCTACGGCGTGTCGATCGCCGATTCGTTCATCCGCACGGGCCAGTTCAAGAACGTGCTCGTGATCGGCGTCGAGGTCCTGTCGCGCATCGTCGACTGGACGGACCGCGCGACCTGTGTTCTTTTCGGCGACGGCGCCGGCGCCGTCCTGATGACGGCGGATCCGGGCGGCGTTCGCGGCGTCCTGTCGACGCATCTCTTCGCCGACGGAGCGCAGACAAACATCCTCTGGCAGCCGACCGGCGACAGCCGTGAACCGCTCACCGCCAAGAGCCTAGCCACCAAGCACTTCTTCGTGAAAATGAACGAACGCGAG
>DATMZL010000640.1:0-3262 GCA_035607075.1 Polyangia bacterium | reverse complement strand
GGGCCGGTGGTCGGCGAACAGGATGCCGTGCGAATCGACGAAGAAGTAGCGGACCGCGGCCTCGCGCAGCAGCTCGTCGACGCCGGGAACGAAGCCGCACTCGCCCAGCCACATGCCGCGCGAACGGCAGCCGAAGTGACGTTCGTAGAGATCCGCGGCGACGTGGACCTGGGCTCGGATGTTGGCCCAGTTGCGATCCATCAGCGGGAAGAACGCGTGCGTCGCCGTCGACGTGATCACCTCGACGCGGCCCGCGTACTGCAACATGCGGAACGCGCGCACGAGATCGCCTTCGTGGCTGCGCCAGGTGTGACGCAGCGATTGGAACCGGTCGTGGTACATGTGCGCGAGCCGCTGGTAGTGGGGCTCGGGCTTCGTTCGCTCGATCTCTTTCTCGGCCAGCTCGATCAGCTTGTCGAGGTGCTCGGCGTAGCGGACCTTCAACAGGTCGTCGGTCAGCATCGTGATCAGCGGCGCCGACAGCGACACCGTGCAGCGGTAGGGGATGTGATCGGCGATCAGCCCCTCGAACATCTGGATCAGCGGCAAGTACGTCCCCGTGATGGCCTCGTACAGCCACTGCTCCTCCATCACCGTCGGATCTTCGGGGTGACGGACGAACGGCAGGTGGGCGTGCAGGACGAGCGCGAAGTATCCGGTCGGCATGGCGAGCCCTTACTTAAGGTGTCCGGGCGGGGCGGGGTAGGGGGAATTCGGATCGTGCTCGTACTCGTAACGGGCGCCCGCGCCGCCGCCGGATCGCTCGCTCGCGCCACCCAGTTGCTCGCTGGCGCCGCCGAGCATCCGCTCGCTCGCACCCGCGTACATCGTCTCGCTGGCGCCCGCGAACATCCGTTCCGTTGCGCCGCCGATGCGTAGCTCGGTCGCGCCGCCCAGCCGCCGCTCGGTCGCGCCGCGGAACCGATACTCGCTTCCGCCCAGGAAGCCGCGCTCGCTCGCGCCCAGGAACATCGTCTCACTCGCGCCCAGCAGCCAGAGCTCGCTCGCGCCGCGGAACAGGAGCTCGCTGGCGCCCATCCACGCGCGCTCGCTGGCGCCCATCATCATCCACTCCGAGCTGCCGGGCGCGTAGCCTCCGCCGACCGTGGTCATGCGCTCGACGCCGCCCTCGACGGCCACCTGCCGCCGGTACTCCCAGGTCCCGAGCACGCGCCGCTCCGCGCGCGCGCCGATGCCGCGGATGACGACCTGCCACGGCCCGTACATCACGTGCGTGCGGCCGCCTTCCGACCGGACCGCGACCTCGCCGCTGTCCTGGATCTCGATGCTGCCTTCGGGAACATCGACGGGATACTCGAACGGACCGGACTCCCACTCGGTGCGCATCACCGGCCCGACCCATTCCGTCTTTTCCCAGCCGCTGGTCCACTGGTGCGTGGCGCCTTCCTGTCGTTGCCACGTGCGCCCGAAGATTCGCTGGCCGCGCGGGACGGGGAAGCCGGCGCCCTCGGTCCACTCCTGCCATTCGTCAGCAGGCCCGGGCCCGCCGCCGCCCGGCCCGGCACCGCCACCGACTGGCCCCGGACCGATCGCCGGTCCGCCGCCCGGCCCGCCCGGAGCGCCTGCCCAGCGGCTGCCCACGGGGCCGCTCGCGCCGCGCACGCTCAGCCACTCGGTGCCACCGCCGCCGACGGGCTCGTTGCGCGGGAACTCGACGCGGCCCGAACGCACGATCTTGACGAAGTAGCCTTCCTCCGACCGCAGGCCCAGCTCGACGCACGTGGTGGACGTCGGTTTGTCGATCCCGAAGAACCATTGCCGTTCGTGGCGCTCGACGCGGTGATCGAAGTAGCTGTGGGCGTTGGTGCCGTCGAACAACCGGCCGGTGATGTCGTAAACGCGCAGGTTCAACCAGGCGCGCTCCCCCGACGGTCCCAGCCCGGCGCGCGCCGCATCGATCGAAGCGTCGGTCGCTTCCCAGTAGACGTAGAGGCGAGCTGGGTCGACGGCCATCGCCGTGATGCGGTCGTGTCCGTAGCCCCAGGGAATGTCCTTCGGCATCTGTTCGTCGTCGGGGCTCGACCCGAGATCGAACTTCTGCGGGAAAGAACCGCCACCGTTCGCGGGCGCCGAGGCGCCCGACGGTTCCAGGACGTCGTGAGCGCCGGGCGCGGTCGCAGGCAGACCGGCCAGCCCGGCGAACGCCACCTCGATGCGGCCCGCGAGATCTTCGCGCGACAGCTTGGACACGCCCTTCAGCCCGAGGCGCGCGGCGCAATCAAGCAGCTGCTTCTTGGTCGCGTTCGCGAAAAGATCCCCAGAAGAGGACGCACTTTCGCCGCCATCACGGCCGATCAAGGCGAGGATTTCAGACACCAGATTGTCTGCAGCAGGGGAGGATTCGGGCATGTCGTCCAATTCCGCACAGAAGATACTCTCGGGTTTGGTTAACGGCGGGTAAAAATGCAGTCAATCGAGAGTCGGGGTTTGCCTGATTCCGGAGCGACGCGAACCGCCAATGCGTGCGTTTAACTCAGAACCCTGGAAGGGTTCCGAACCTCCCGCGACGGGCTCGGGCCGGCAAAGCCGTCCCTCGCCACACGCGATATAAGTCCTTTTCTCCATGAGCGCGCGCGAAAGTTGGGAGCACGAAATGGAGTCGGTGTTCCTGTACCGCGTGGTCGCGGAGGCGGAGCCGGCGGAGGACCGGCGCGCCCTGTTCCGGAAGCTCGCCAGCGAGGCGGAGGCGCAGGCGGCGATCTGGGTCGAGCAGATGCGCAAGACCGACGGTGGCCACGTCCCCGACGCGTATGTGCCCGACGCGCGGGCGCGGATCGTCGCGGCGCTCGTCAGGCGGCTGGGACCGCGGCGCATGCGCAGCGTGCTCGCGGCGATGAAGGTCCGGGGCATGTCGATCTATTCACCTTTATCGGGGACCCTCGAAGGGTCCCCGAACCCTCCCGCGATGAGCTCCGGCGGGCAAAGCCCGCCTGCGCTCACGCGCGCCAGCCCGCACCCGAACGGCCACCCGATGCCGCATTCGGTAGACGAGATCGGGCGGCGGCATCGCGGCGGGATCGCGGGCGGCAACCTGCGGGCAGCGGTGTTCGGGGCGAGTGACGGTCTGGTTTCGAACGCGTGTCTGATCCTGGGCGTCGCGGGAGCGGCGGGCGGGCAGGGGCACGCGGTGCTGGTGTCGGGCGTCGCGGGCCTGCTGGCGGGCGCGTTCTCGATGGCGGCGGTCGAGTACGTGTCGGTGCGCTCGCAGCGCGAGATGTTCGAGTACTAGATCGGCGCCGAG
>DATMZL010001114.1:0-5974 GCA_035607075.1 Polyangia bacterium | reverse complement strand
CCTGTTCTTCGGCGCGTCCGGCGCGGCTCTGGCCATCCGCGACGACGACGTCATCGTGGGCACTACGAGGGGTACGGACGCATTGGCCCACGCGTTCCGTTACGAAAACGACGTGATGACCAGCATCGCCAGCGCCGACGGGTATGCCGCGCAAGCGCTGAGCATCGACGGCGCCGGCCGCATCGTCGTCGCCTTCGATTCCTTACTCCAGAACCAGAGCAGCTACCTCGCCCTGTGGGCGAACGGCACGATCCAGGATCTCCGCCCTTTCGAGCCCACCGAAAGCAACACGGCAGGTCACGTCGCCGGAGTCGTCGGCGATCGTGCCGCGGTATATCGGGATGGTGCCATCATCGATCTGGGCGCAGACGCACCGAGCGGGACGCTTCACATCAACGAGGCAGGGGCCATCATCGGCTGGGCGCCGTTCCTGAACGCCACGACCGGCCAAACCGAACGGCACGCCACGCTCTGGCTGCCGCAAGGTGCGAGCGCCGGCGCAACCTGCGGCGATCCGTCGGATTGCTCTAGCGGCGTCTGCATCGACGGCATCTGCTGCAACGCAGCCTGCGGCGGCGAATGCCAGGCCTGCACCGTCGCGAAAGGAGCCGTTGCAGACGGTGCCTGCACGCTGCTGCCCGCCACGCACAAGTGTCGCGCAGGCAGCGGCAGCGTCTGCGATCTGGGCGGCTTCTGCGCGGGTTCGCCCGACTGTCCGGCAAACACGCCCGCCCCGGCTACGACGACCTGTTACACGCGACCGGCGGGCGACCAGTGCGCGGCGAAGGAGCCAACGATCGCTTGCGGCGGCGGTCTGACCTGCGCGGCGCCGACGCCCTGGCAGGCCCAGGGTTGCGCGAGCCAGAACGACACAACGCTCGCTGTCACGTTGAGCGACGGTGCGGTTCCGGCCGGTACCGTCACGGTCCAGTTCCCCGAAGCCTGGGACGGCACCATTTCGGTCAAGCGCGCCACCGGCTGTCCGCCCGCGACCGGCTTCACCTATCCACCGGGAGCCGATCCAAACGCGACTTACTGGGATCTCAACGCCGAACCACCGCTCGACTGCTCCTTCGACGTCGAGGTGTGCGTCACCTATCCGCAGAGCTGGTTGGGCGCGGAGAGCCCGATGGAGGCGCAGCTGCAACTCCGGCACGGTAACGCCGCCGCACAGATCACCTCGACCACCTGTGATCCCGCGGCCGCGGGATGGACTTATCTGCCTCGCTCGCGTCCCGTCGACACGCTGAACAACGTGGTCTGCGCGAACACGTGCTCGCTATCTCCGTTCGCGCTGATGATCCCGAGCGGCGCCGATCAGCTTCCGACATTGGATCTGCCAGGGCCGGTCGTCGTCGACGCGACGAGCGCCGCGGGCAGCATCGTCACCTACGTAGCAGGCGCGGCCGATCGCCAGGACGGAGCACTGGAACCAACTTGCATCCCCGCTTCGGGCACCGCCTTCCCGCTTCGACAGACAACGGTTTCATGCCATGTGAGCGACTCTGATCACCTCGCGTCCGACGGAACGTTCACCGTGTGGGTACGGTTCCAGGCGCCGACGGACGGCACCTTCTTCCTCCAGCCGATCAACGCAGACGGCAGCTCGATCTTCAAGCTCGGGAGTACCATCCCCGTGAAGTTCAGGCTGACCGGCGCCAGCGCGGGGATCACGAACCTCGCCGCCCATCTCGCCGTCGCGAAGGTGTCGAACGCAGTCACGGGAAGCTACGTCGAGGCTACGGCGACCGGTGCCGCGAACTCGGGTGACACGTTCCGCTACGACGCCGCCGCGAAGCAGTATGTCTTCAACTTATCAACGAAGGTCCTGTCGAGCGGTACCTGGTCGCTGCGTGCCGATCTCGGCGACGGCGTCGAGCACACCGTCAACGTGTCGCTGCGGTAGCCCGGCGCTAGCGAAGCGCTCTAGGCGAATCGCTCGGTGACCTGAACGATTCGTTCAGCCCGGCCCTTATCGCGGCGCCGTTTGTCGAGCCCTTGCCCGCAAATCCTGCGGCACACCGCTTGCCATGACCGGGGCGCAAAGGAGCGCCCCATGACCTCACGCCCCACCCCTCGTCTTCTCGGTATCGGTCTCGTTCTCGCGGCTGCCGCCCTCGGCTGCACCGCGCCCGATCGTCGTTCGCCCGAAAGTCCGCAGGTGTTCGACGTCGCGCTGATCGCCGCAACGCCGACGGAGCTTCCGGCCTGCACGAAGGCGCTCTACGGAACGACGGCGGCGACGGGATCGCCGGCGGGCGTGTGGACCTGTCAGGCCGGCACGTGGCTGCCGATCCCGTGCGCGAACATCCTCGCGGGCGCCGTCGCTTACTCGAGCGCGACAAAGTCGCTGTGGACGTGCACGGCCGGACAGTGGGTGAATGTCGTGCTGCCGGCGGGGCCGCAAGGGCAACCGGGCGACAAGGGAGCGCCAGGTCAGGACGGCAAAGCCGGCGCGACGTCGATCGTCGTGCAGTCCGTCGAGCCGCCGGGCGCGAACTGTCCGGACGGCGGGACGCGGATCGCGTCGGGCGTCGACTTCGACGGTGACAAGCAGCTCGTCGGCGACGAGATCATGGAGGTCACGTTCGTGTGCAACGGCGCCGCCGGTCCGGCCGGCGCCCGCGGCACGCCCGGAGCGCTGCTCAACGTGACGCCGGAGCCGCCGGGCGCGAACTGCCGGAGCGGCGGCCAGCGCATCGCCGTCGGCATCGATACGAACGGAAACGGCAAGCTCGACGACAGCGAGAGCAGCTTCAGCTACGTCTGTAATGGCGAGACGACGACGGCTCCCGGCGACGGTGGCGCCGGCGAACCGGTCGTGACCTGCAGCGACCGGTCCGCGAGCGGTGTCCTCGAGATCGAGCCGGGAACGGCGTTCACCGTGTCGGGCACCGTCGCGGACGCCGCCATCCGCCCGACCACGGTGATGGTCAATGGCGTCGCGACGCCGGTCGCTTCCGACGGAACCTTCACCGCGCAGCTCACCGCGCGCTATGGCCTCAACAATGTGATCGTGGAAAAGACCGACCCCTCAGGGCGCGTCACAAGCGATCTCTGTTCGTTCCTGGTCGCAAGTCGTTTCGTCGACGAGGGGAGCGCGGTCGCGGACGCGGTCACCTTGCGCTTGAACCAGGCGGCGATTGACGACGGCGCGCGTACCGGGCCGATCGACAGCCTCGCGGACGTCGCCGCGATCGCGCTGAACAGCGATGGTCTCCGCGCCGTGCTCGACAAGGATCTCACCGCCGCGAGCCCGTTTTACGACGACGGTTTCGTCGAGGTCCGCTACCTCGGCTCCTCGCTGCCCGGTCCCAATACGGTCAGCGCGTCGCTGATCGACGGCGGCGTCAAGCTCCACGCCCACATCGAGGATCCGCAAGCGCGCATCCGCGTCTCCTTCGGTGTCGGCCCGGCCTCGGTGAGCGCGGACGGCGACGTCAATGTCGACTTCGTTGACGTCGACGTCACCTTCGACGTCGGACAGGTCGGCGGGCGACCGCAAGCCACGATTCGATCAGCGGACGTGGTCGTCGGCGCGATCGAACTGAACTTCAGCGCGAGCATCGACCCCGTCATCGACCTGGTCTTCGGCGCGGTGAACGGCGTCGTGAAACAGACCATGACCAACTCGCTGCGGGCCACGGTCAATGACCAGTTCAACACGACCGTCAACGGGATCATCTCGAACCTCGCTGTATCGGGGTTGCAGGCGGCCTTCGCGGTCCCGCGTCTCGACGGGACCGGCAACACACCCGTCACTTTCGGCGCCGGTTTCTCGACGATCGACGCCAGCGCGACCCGGCTGCTGGCGGGCGTGTCCACGCGGTTCACAGCGCCAGCCGCCCACACGCGCGAGCCGCGTCGGGTGCCGCTGCCGCAGGGGACCATCTCCCTCGATCCCGCTGGCTCTCAGTCCGTCGCGGTCGCCGTGCACATCGGCGTTCTCCAGCAGGCACTGCAAGCGAACTGGCGCGGCGGCGGCCTGGACGGAACCGTCGCGGTATTGGCAGCGGGTGGCGGCAACATCGCGGTCACGACCACACTGCCGCCGGTGGTGTTCATCAGAAACGACGGCACCGTTGGGATCGATCTCGTTATCGACGCGGGGGTGGCGCTCCCATTCGTCCTCGGGGGGCGTACCGCGGTTCGCGCCGCCGGGCGCGCTCATGCGAGCGCCTCGCTCGCCGACGACGCTCTGACCTTTTCGGCGCTTGCGATCGATGAGTTTCAATTCATCGCTCCCGGGGCTCCATCCGACCGCACAACCGCGGAGATACTGGAGACGATCCTCGAGACCCTGTTCACGCAGATGGCGGAGCGGTCGCTGAACGATTCCCTCCCACGGCTGCCCGTGCCGGCCTTCACCGTTCCCGACACGCTCGCCCCCTACGGTCTGCCCGCAGGAAAGCAACTGGGTATCACGGGCGCCACGCTGACGCTGGCCGATCGCCACGCGGTACTGCGCGGAGCCTTCGGCATCCGGTGACGACCGCTGCGTGCGTCGTCACGCGCCGCAGACGGCGTTCGCGCCGACTGACGGCGTCGCGGCGCACGTGCCGGCGTCGGCGCAGTTGCCGGTCAGGCACTGGCTGTTGTCGGTGCAGGCGCCGCCGATGTCCAGCTGCGCCACGCACGTGAGGCCCGCGAGGTCGCAGTACGATCCGTCCACGCATTCGTCGGCCTGGCCGACGCAGGCGGAACCGCGCGCCTTTCGCGCCGCGCAGGTCCCGGTGGTCGCGTCGCAGTAGTCGGCTGCGACGCAATCACCGTCGGCACCGGAGCGCTCGCACGCTTCGCCTGTCGCCTTCAGCGCGGCGCAGGCGGTGCCGTCACAGCGAAGATTGTCGTCGGCGTAGCAGAGGAACCCCATGTCGGGGGCCTCGCCGGACATCGTCCCGCTGTAGAACGTGATGCCGCCGCGCACGGTGCCGACGCACGGCGTGCTGCCCGACGTCCCGCGCGTCTGGACCTGACACTTCAGGACCTGCACGCCGCCCGAAAAGCTCGAGACACAGCGCGCGTCACCCTGCGCTGACGCGGGACAATCGGCGTCCTGGATGCACGCGCCCACCACGCCGCCGAACGCCTCTGCGCACGCCGACGGTTGGATGATGTCGCCCTCGCAGAACCCCGGCTGGCTGGACACGGCGCTGAGGCCGGAGAGACACGCCTCGCCCGCCGTGGCGCTGTATTTCGACTGCGGTGACATCCCCTCCGCGAATCGGTCCCGGCACTTCTGACCGCCGGTCAGCCCCGCGGCGTCACAGCACGGCTGGTACAGCTCGCAGTAACGCCGGATGAAGACGGCGCCCGCATCTTCGTCCTTCTTGCATCCGATCGTCAGCGCCGAAATACCGAAGAGGGCGACGCACAACAACAATCTCCCGCGCGGCATCCGCGCAGGATAACGCCATTCGGGCGGAGTCGACGCCCGCGAGCCGAAGGTGTTGGTCCTACCCAACGGGCGACGTGACGGCGCCGGCCGCCGCCGACGACACGGACGCCGCGTACTTCGCCATCACGCCGGTCTTGTAGCGCGGCGCCGGCGCCTTCCACCCGGCGCGGCGCGCATCGAGATCCGCCGCGACGTCGAGGCGGCGCGCGTCCACGTCCAGCGTCACCTGATCGCCGTCCTTCACGAACGCGATCGGGCCACCCACCTGCGCCTCGGGCGCGACGTGGCCGACCATGAAGCCGTGCGTGGCGCCCGAGAAGCGCCCGTCGGTCAGCAGCACGACGCTGTCGTCCAGCTTCTGGCCGACCAGCGCGCCCGTCACCGCCAGCATTTCGCGCATGCCGGGGCCGTTCTTTGGGTTCTCGTAGCGGATGATGACGACGTCGCCCGCCTTGATCTCGCGGCGCTGCACGGCCGCGAAGCACGCTTCCTCGGAATCGAACACCCGCGCCGGGCCGGTGTGCTTGCGGCGGCCGTGACCCGCCAGCTTGACCACCGCGCCCTCGGTTCGCTGGC
>DATMZL010000192.1:0-6412 GCA_035607075.1 Polyangia bacterium | reverse complement strand
GCGCGCGTGCGGGCGCACCTCTTCTACCTGGTGGTGGCGTTCGCCGTCGTGCTGTTCGCGACGCGCCCGGAATCGCGCCCGCGCCGCGTGCTGCTGCTGTGGCTGTTGCCGGCGATCGCGGCGGCGTTCGCGCTGCGGGCGATCGCCGCGGCCTGGCCGCTGGGGCCGCGCGAGGTCTCGGCGGCGCGCGCGACCGCCGCCGCGCTGACGCTGCTGGCCCTCCTGCGCGGGTGGGATCGCCTGCGCCGCGCGCCGGCGCACCGCAAGACCGTCATCGCGGCCTGCGTGACCGGCGCGGTGCTCGCCTTCGCCTGCTTCTACAACCTGGGGCGGCCGCAGTTCTGGCACGCCGGCAAGCAACGCCCGATGTTCGTCCACGTCGCGGACATGCGGATCTACCAGCCGTTCACGAAGTACTTCGCCGAGCTGGGGTTCGACGGCGTCTACCTGGCCAGCGCGCTCGCCTTCGCGGAGGACGAGCGCGGCGGCTCCCTGGCGTCGATCAGCGGGTCCAAGATCCGCGACATGCACGACTTTCGCCTGCGCACGGTCGGCGAGATGTCCGACCAGATCGCGAAGGTCAGGCAGCGGTTCTCCGACGCGCGGTGGGCGGAGTTCAAGCACGACATGGTGTTCTTCCGCGAGGCGATGGGGCCGGGGTTCATGACCAGCCTCGACGACCACGGCGCCAACGCGCCGCCGGCGTGGGTCGGGTTGGCGCGCCTCGCGATCGGCCACGTGACCGCGACGGAGACGTCGCTGACGCTCGCCGGTTTGATCGACGCGGTGCTGCTGCTGGCGATGGCGTGGGCGATCGGTGTCAGCTTCGGCTTGATACCGATGCTCGTCGCGATGACCGTGTTCGGCGCGACGGACCTCTACATGTTCGGCACCAACTGGGGCGGCGCGACGCTGCGACACGACTGGCTTGTGCTGCTCGGGTTCGCCGCCTGCGCGCTGCACAAGCAGCGCTGGCGGCTCGCGGGGGCGCTGCTGGGCGCGGGCACCATGCTGCGCGTGGTCCCGGCGGTGGGCCTGATCGGCGTGGTTGCGCCGGCGGCCGGCTGGCTGGTGGCGCGTTGGTTCGCGCGCGAGCGGCCCAGCCTGCGCGCGATCCTCGGCGAGCATCGCGCCGCGGTGCAGGTCGCGATCGGCGCCGTTGTGACGATGCTGGCGATCTTCGTCGTCAGCGGGGCGCTCTATTCGTTCGGCGCGTGGGCGGACTGGGCGACGCGCATCAAGGCCCTCAACGACGACCTGGCGACCAACGAGGTCGACCTGCGCATGTTGATCGGGGGCGTCGATCAGTCCGCGAGCGCGCTGCTGCGCGAGCGGCGTCCGTGGTTCGTGCTGGCGCAGATCGCGAGCGTGGTGCTCGTCGTGTTCGCCGCGCGCAAGCGCCCGCTCGACGAGGCGATGTTGCTGGGCCTGCCGCTCGCGCTGGTGCTCATGAATTCGCTGAACTACCACGATCACTTCGTGTTCCTGCTGGTGCTGCTGGGCGCCCGCCGCGGGTTGCTCGCGTTCGCGGCGCCGCTGCTCGGCCTGTGCATCGCCGGATACTGGCTCGACCTCGATGCCGACTGGGGCCGCCACTTCGATGTCCTCACAGCCGCGCTGTTCGCCGCGGTCGCGTGGGTGTACCTCGCGGCCCTGCGCCCGCCGCCTGCGCCGGCCCCGACCGCGCCTAACGCCTGATCGCCGGACCCCTCACCCCGTGCCCTCTCCCCGCTTCGCGGGGCGAGGGGACCGGAATGCGCTCTAGCGGCTCGCCCGCAACGTCGACTCCGGTGTCGTCCGGATCGTGATCCCCGGCGCGAGCTCGGCGAGCTTCTTCCGGAGCGCGTCGAGGTCCGGTCCGGACGCTGGCCGCGGGATGTGATCGGTGTGGCCGATCATGATCGGCGTCAGGCTGACGTCCGTCACGCGGCGCAGGGTGCCGGTCCCGTCCAGCGTCGCGTGCAGGATGATCGTCTGGCGGCGCGACAGGAAGCCTTCGTCGAACACGAAGTTGCCCAGCGAGTAAGCGATCACGCCCCCGTGATAGAGCTCGACGTCCTGCAGGACGTGCGGGTGGTGGCCGAGCACCAGATCGGCGCCGGCGTCGACCAGCTGGCGAGCCGCCTCGATCTGCTTGTGCGCCGGATGCGATTCGAACTCGGTGCCCCAGTGCACCGACACCACGACGAAGTCCGCGCCAACCTAAGCGCGCACGGCGCGGATCGTGTCCGGCACACGATGCACCAGATCGCCTTCAGTGATGTGGGCGATGGCGCCGTCCGGCGCGACAGGGCTTCGCATGTTGTGCCAGAGCGTGTAGGCGAGGAAGGCGATCGTCAGGCCGTGCACGTGCCGCACGACAGGCTGGAACGCCTCGTCGATGTCGGCGCCCGCGCCCGCCGCGTCGACGCCGGCTCCCTCGAGGTACGCGCGGCTCTCGACCGCGCCGCCGCCGCCCAGGTTGTGGACGTGATTGTTCGCCAGCGAGACCACGTCGAACCCGGCGCGCGCAAGCTCGCCGGCGCGCTCCGGCTCGGCGCGGAAGGTGAGGCGCGGGTGAACGGCGAACGTGTCGGGCTCCTGCATGATCGGCGTCTCGACGTTCGCGAACGCGAGATCGGCGGCGCTGAGCACGGGCGTGACCGCGGCGAACGCGTTCCCTTTCACGACGAGCCGGTAATTGCGCTCGCCCGCGTCCAGCTTGTAGCGCCCGAACATCACGTCACCGACGGCGGCGATTGTCGCGCGCCGGTGCGTCGGCGAACCCACCGCGCCGGGCGTCGCGATCGCTTGCGCCAGCCAGCAAACAAGCGCGGCGACCATCCCCGTCACGACTTGATTGTCTCGCGCACGAACAGGTAGGAGCAATGGCACAATGCCGTCACGATCGTGTCGGCGTCGCCTCCATCTTTCGAATCGCTTCGATGTTTCGTAGAGGCTGCGCGCCTTCTGAACTTCCGCGCCGCGGCGCGCGCCGTCGCGCTGACGCCGGCGGCGCTCGGGCAGCGCATCGCGCAGCTCGAAGCGCAGATCGGTCAGCCGCTGTTTCACCGCACGACGCGGCGGGTGACGCTGAGCGAGGCCGGGCTCGCGCTGCTCGGGCACGCGCAGCAGGCGCTGGAAGCGGCTGACGCCTGCCTGCGCGCCGGACGCGGCGAGACGGGACCGCCGCCGCAGGATCTCGTGCTGGGCACGCGGCACGAGCTCGGCATGTCGTGGATCGTTCCCATGCTGCCGTCGCTGCGCCGGCGCCATCCGCAGCTGACGATCCACCTCTACTTCGGATCGGGCAGCGACCTGCTGATCCGCGTCCGCACCGGCGAGGTTCACTGCGCCGTCGGTTCGATGCGCATGGACGATCCGAAGCTGGACTCCGTGCGCCTGCACCGCGAGGACTACGTCTTCGTCGGCCAGCCCGCGCTGCTGCGTCAGACGCCGCTCCGCCGCCCCGCCGACGCCGCCCACCACACGCTGCTCGAGGAGCGTTCGGCGCTGCCTCTCTACGCATACTGGCGCGACTCGGCGGGCGGCGGCGATCGCCTCACGTTCGGCCGCTTCGTCTACCTGGGCACGATCGCCGCCATCCGCGCGGGCGCCCTGGCGGGCGACGGCGTCGCCGTGCTGCCGAAGTACCTCGTCGGCGCCGATCTCGCCGCCGGGCGGCTGGTCCCGATCCTCCCGCGCGTGCGCCCGCTGCACGACTTCTTCCGCCTCATCTTCCGCAGCGACGATCCGCGCCGCAGCCTCTACCAGTCGATCGCGACGACGATGGCGTCGCAACCGCTTCGCTGATCAACGCTCGCCGAGCGATACCGACAGCCCGATCTGCGCGAGCCACGACGGCCCGCCGGCGCGGCCCACGACCTCGTTGCCGACGACGACGTCGGTGATCGGTTGCGTGTAGAACGCCTCGACCTGCGTGGTGGCGGCCAGCCACCGGCGGAACCAGAACGAGATTCCCGCGCCGAACGCGAACAAGGGCGAGATCGCGCTGGACGACATCGTGATCTCCTTCATCTCCGGAAACGGCGCGCCCTCCACGCGGATGTAGTGCACGCCGGTCGCGAGCGCGACGAACGGACTGACGACGCCACGAAACTCCAGCTCGAAGCGCCCGCCGACCATCGCCAGGGCCTGCGTCGTCGTCGCCGATCCGGTGATCGAATCGCCGACCAGCCGGCTGAACGGCCCCGCCACCGCGCCCGACAGCGACAGGCCGTGACCGAGCGGCAACGCAGCGCCCAGCACGGGCGCGACCGCCGGCCCGAGACCGCGGCGGCCCCCGAGCGCGGACGCCCCCAGGAACATGCGCAACGCAGTGTGGTCCCCCGGCCCGCCCGGCACGTCTTCTTTCTGGACCACGGGAGGCGCCGCTGCCGGCGGCGGCCTGGGCGCCTCGCGCCGCGCGGCGATGTTGCGCGGGACGTCCAGGTAGATGTCGCGCAGCAGCTCGACGGCGCGCACGGCGAGCACCGCCGGATCGTCGCCGCCCGCCGCGGCGGGAACGCGGATCAGCCGGTGCAGCTCGTAGCCGTCGGGCAGCGTGGCGATCACGCGGATGGTGGCCAGCCCGTCCTGGCGCGACAGCGCGATCGCGGCGGCCGACGCGGTCGCGTCGCAGGCGGCCGATCCGATGCCGCCCGCGCAGGTCACGGCTCGGTTGCTCAGATTGACGGCGTCCAGCTCGGCGCGGATGCGCACGCCCGCCTCGACGAGGACGACGTCGTCCGCCGGCGGATCGACGACGGTCACCTTGGTCACCGCCGGCACCGCGACGGCCGCGTGTGCGTCGGGCGCCGCCCCCACCGCGCGCGGCACGACGACGGCCGCCAGCAGCACGGCGACGCGCGTGGGGAGCCGGCGAGCTCTGCTCGCCGCGTACCATCGCGGGAGGGCTCGGGAACCCTCCCAGGGTTCCCGATTCAAAGCCCGATTCGCGCGCATGCGGGGCGCCCCCGTCAAGGCGTGGACGGGTTCGCGAGAATCGCGTGCGCCTGCAGCATGTACGTCCCGTTGGGGAACCGCTCGACGTACTCGGCGGCGATCCCGCGCGCGGCGTCGCGCCCCGAGAGGCGCTCGACGGCCAGCATCTTTCGCCCAAGCGCCTCGGCGGCGTAGGGACCATCGGGCGTCTCGGCGAGATAGCGGCGATACCACGCGAGGCCGGTCGTGACCTCGCCGTGATCGTCGGCGAGCTTGCCGAGCAGGAACGCCGCCGCGTGCGCGAACGGCGTGTCGGGGAAACGCTGCCGTTCGGCCATCAGCGCGCGCACGGCCATCTCCGGCCGGCCCGAGTATCGCGACGCGTCCGACAGCGCCATCAGCGCGCCGCCGTCGACCTCGAGCAACGTCTTCTCGATCCCGTGCCCCTCCGCTTCGGCGACGACGCGCGCCGCGTTGCCCGAGGTGATGGCGCTCGACCACGCGCGCGGCGCCCAGGGGGCCGCATTCGCCGCAGCCGCGTGCGACGCAGCGGCGCGGTGCGCGGCCGCAGACGGGCGCGCGGGCGGCGCAGCAGCCGGAGCGCGTTCGGGCGCGGGTGCGGGCGGCGCCAGCGCGGCCGTCGGCGCCGACGGCGCGAGCGGCGGGATCGGTGCCGCCGCGGGCGCGTCTGCGACGGTTACCTCGCCGGCGACCGGCGGCTCGCCCGTTCGCTCGGCGGTTTGCGCCGCTGCCGCTTGCGGCCGCGGTGCGGTCCCGTCGTCGTTGCCCGCGCGCGCGTCGCCGATGCGCGCGTCGCCGATCACCATCTCGCCGCTCGCGAGCTTGGCGGTCAGGCGCTGGCCGGCGCGCAGGGTCACGCGCTCGGGGAGCAGCGGCCCGCCGACCTGCACCGAACCCGATCGCATGCGAACCTCGATCACCTCGTCGCCGCCCGACCAGCGGACGTCGAACACGGTTCCCGTCACGTACACGACGTAGGGGCCGGCCTCGACGCTCCAGGCGGCACGTGGAAGGTGCGCGACGTCGAAGCGCGCCTCGCCCTCTTCGACACGCAAGCGGGCGCCGCGCGGGCCGCGCGACAGAACCGACACGCGCGCCCCGCGGCCGAGATCGACGTGCGTGCCATCCGAGAATTGAACCCGCGAACCGTCGCTCCCCTGGCCGCCGCGGATGTAGCCGTCCTGCTCGGCGGCGCCCGCCGCGACGACGTAGGTCAGGGGCCGCGTGCGCTGCACGCCGCGCGCGACAAGCACCAGCGCGATCGCCGCCGCCGCGCCGGCCCCCAGCACCAGCATCCCACGCCAGGGCGGCCGCGCCGCGCGCGCACGCCGCGTCTGCAGCCGATGCCATACCGCCGGCGTCGGCCCGGGCCCCGCGTCCTCGAAGGCGATCCGGCGCGAAGCGTCCGCCATCGCGCCGACGATCACGTCGTCGTCGGACATCCGGCTGCGCACGTCATCGCGATCGC
>DATMZL010001463.1:0-2027 GCA_035607075.1 Polyangia bacterium | reverse complement strand
GTTGCTGAGCGGGAGACGTCTGAGCTCTGATCCCGAGCCCGAAGCGGGGGCGCAGTTGAACTGGCCCTTAGGTCAGTAGAAACGGTTGCCGACGCGCCGTAGCGTCCGATGTGACCAGCGGACGAGGGGAGGTCGTCTTGTTGCGGCGAGCTGGCATTGCTTTCATCGCGTCCGTCGCCTTGGCCGTACTCGTTTCGCCGAGCGCGGGAGCTCACGACGGCGTCAACACCGCTGCCGGCCACGAGGCCGAGGATGCGGTCACGCTGACGCCGCGGCAGGAGCGGGCGCTCGACGCGCACACGCTCGCGGTCAGCGGACGCGCCGCGCGGCCGCTCGCCGCCGCCGTCGCCGGCGGTCCCCAGGACGTCGGTGAGTGGGGGCCTGTCGTCGACTGGCCGGTCGTCGGCGTCCATGTCGCGCTGCTGCCGAACGGCAAGGTGCTCGCGTACGACTCGATCGGCGATCACGCAACCGAGACGTACCCAGTGCAGGACCACACGCGCGCGACCCTGTGGGACCCGGTCACGGGCTCGCAGACCCCGGTCGACGTCGACACCGGCTTCAGCATCTTCTGCAGCGGCCTCGCGCACCTCCCCGACGGTCGGATGTTCATGGCCGGCGGGAACAAGGACCAGCAGCTCAACGGGATCGTGCAGACGCATCTCTTCGACCCGGTGACGAACATGTGGAGCCTCGGCCCGAACATGCTGGGCGGGCGCTGGTACCCGACCGTCACGCCGCTCAGCAACGGCGAGATGCTGATCACTTCCGGTCGCGTCGACACGCCGGAGGTGCGGACCGTCTCCGGCACCCTGCGCGCGCTCACCGGTGCCGTGCTCAGCCTGCCGCTGTACCCGTGGTTCGACGTCGCCCCGAACGGCCGCGCCTTCTACTCGGGCCCGGACCAGACCCTGCGTGCGCTCAACACGTCCGGGACCGGCGCCTGGCAGACCTTCGGTCAGCGCGACACGATCAACCGCGACTACGGCGGTCACGCGCTCTACGACATCGGCAAGATGCTCGTCGCCGGCGGCGGCCCGTCGACGAAGGACGCGCGGGTGATCGACATCACCGGCGCCACCCCGCAGGTGACGCCGACGGCGCCGATGGCGTTCGGCCGGCGGCAGTTCAATCTGACGGTGCTCGCCGACGGGTCGGTGCTCGCGACCGGCGGCAACTCCTCGGGCGCGTCGCTCGTCGATCTCAACGCCGGCGTGTACGCAGCCGAGCAGTGGAACCCCGCCACCGGCCAGTGGCGAACGCTCGCCTCGGAGTCGGTCACGCGCCAGTACCACTCCACCGCGCTGCTGCTGCCCGACGGGCGCGTGCTCTCCTCGGGTGGCGGGATCTGCGGCACCTGCGACCAGGTGGGCTACCTCGGCAAGAACGCGCAGATCTTCTCGCCGCCGTACCTGTTCCAGGCCGACGGCACCCCGGCGCCGCGGCCCACGATCGACAGCGCGCCGTCGACGACGTTCTACGGCGCGGCGATGAACATCGCGACGGGGAGCCCCGCGTCGATCGGCAAGGTCGCGCTCGTCAGGCTCGGCGCGGTCACGCACTCGAACAACATGGAGCAGCGCTACATCCCGCTGACCTTCACCGCCGGCGCGACGAGCCTCACCGCGACGGCGCCGGCGAACGCCAACATCGCGCCGCCCGGCTTCTACATGCTTTTCATCGTCGACTCGAACGGCGTCCCTTCAGTTGCGCGGATGGTGACCCTCCAGGGCGACTCGCTGCCGACGGTCACGCTCACGCAGCCGGCGAACGGCGCCACCTTCACCGCGCCGGCGACGATCGATCTGGCCGCGAACGCCTCGGACACCGACGGCAGCGTCACGAAGGTCGAGTTCTTCAACGGCCAGACGAAGCTCGGCGAGGACACGACCGCGCCGTACACCTTCACCTGGAGCGACGTCGGCGCCGGGAGCTACTCGCTCACTGCGCGGGCGACCGACGACCTCGGCGGCGCCACGACGAGCCTCGCGTCGGGGATCACGGTCAACAACGCGCCACCCCCTCCG
>DATMZL010000822.1:0-4766 GCA_035607075.1 Polyangia bacterium | reverse complement strand
CCCGTGGGCAGGTTCGGGTTCTTGTGTCCACCGCGCTCGACGACGACGCCGGCGATGCCGATGCAGAATTCGCCGCGCAGCTCGCCGGCCAGGCCGTGCGCCTGGGCGTTGGTGCCCGGCTCGAAGACCACCTGGGTCAGGCCGCCGCGATCGCGCAGGTCGATGAACACGCAGCCGCCGTGGTCGCGGCGCGCCGCCACCCAGCCGAAAAGGACGGCGCGTTTGCCGGCGTCGCTCGCACGCAGCCCGCCGCAGTCATGCGTTCGCTTCAGTTCGATCAGGAACTCGGACATGCGGGTGAATGTATCAAAGAGAGCCCGATGGCGAACGGGTGGACATGCTGATACCTTCGAAAAGAATGCGGCTGCGCGTCCTCTACCACGGCAATTGCTTCGACGGTTGCAGCTCCGCGGGCGTCTTCACGCGCTTCTATCGGGAACGGATCGCGAAAGGGCCGGTCGAGGTCGCGTACCGGCCCCTCGAACATAAGGGATCGCCACATCCGTTTTCGCCGGATTGCTTCGACGGCGACGAGAACGCGTGCGTCGATTTTCGCTACTCGCAAGACCCGCGCCTGACCTGGTGGTTCGATCACCACGCGTCGGCGTTCCAGTTGGCGGGCGACGAGGACCACTTCCGCGCCGACGCGACCGGAAGGAAGTTCTACGATCCGGCAGCGAAGAGCTGCACGAAGTTCCTGGCTGACACGGTCGCGGCGAAGTTCGGTTTCGACGAGAAGCCGCTGGCGGAGCTGATCGAGTGGGCCGAGATCATCGACGGCGCCCTGTTCCCCAGCGCCAAGATGGCGGTCGAGCTGAAGGAACCCGCACTGCAGCTGATGACGTTCATCGAGAACAACCGCCAGCCGGAGATCGCGGATCGTTTCATCGGCGATCTGGTGAGCCGACCGCTGGCCGAGATCGCCGCGGATCCGTACGTGGCCGACGCCGTGAAGCCGTTGCTCGCGCAGCACGCGCGCAACATCGAGACCATGCGCGCGAAGGCCCGGCTGGAAGGCAACGTCGCGTTCTTCGATCTCGCGGACCAGGAGACGGGCGCGTTCAACAAGTTCATCTCGTATTACCTGTTCCCGGAGGCGCGCTACTCGGTCGGGGTGACGCTGGCGTCGCGGGCGAAGATCTCGATCGGCGCGAACCCCTGGTCGAAAGTTCCGCGGACGCACGAGATCAATAAAATCTGCGAGCGCTACGGCGGCGGCGGCCACCCGGTCGTCGGCGCGATCTCGATCCCGCGCGCCGAGCTGCCGCGCGCCCGGGAGATCGCCCGTACGATCGTCGCCGAGCTGAACACGTAGGCGATCCAGGGCGGCTGGCCCTCACCCCGACCCTCTCCCGCAAGCGGGAGAGGGAGATCAGATCCGGTCGCTCTGCCCGCGATCCGGTCCCCTCGCCCCGCGAAGCGGGGAGAGGGCGACGGTGAGCCGACGCGAGGTCAGCGCCGAACCGGGCGCGAGCCTCGCGTCCGCCGTGTGACGGGGCGCGGGCGCTTGCTCTTCGGTGCGGGCGGGGCCGGGGACGGCGTCGCGGGGGGCTGCGCCTGAAGCCGATCGAGGCGCTCGCGCAGCTTGGCGGTCTCCGCGCGCAGACGCTCGACCTCGTCGTGCAGGTGGCGCAGCTCTTCGTTGGGCCGGGCGCCGGCCTCGAGATCGCGGATCGCGTCTTCCATCCGGCGGCGCGCGCGCCCGTCGAGCTCTGCGGCCAGCGACGCCCGCAGCGCCGGGATCGCCTCCACGGATGCCAGCCGCGACAGCGCGACAGCGGCCTCGCCGCGCACGCGGAAGTCGCGGTCCGCGAGGCGCGTCTCGATGAACTCGCGCGCCGCGCGGGCGATGCCGGTCCCGCGCGCCAGCTCTGCCGCCGCCGCGACGATCGCGCGCCGCGTGACCCACGACGCGCCGCCACGCCAGGCGTCGCGAATGATCGGGAACGCCCGCTCGTCGCCACACCGGCCGAGGCCGTCGACGGCCCGGCTGCGGATCACGTCCTGATACGACGGCCGATCGAGCAGCGACGGCAGCAACGTCAGGGCGTCGGGCGTGCGGGTCCGTCCCAGCGCCAGCGCCGCTTCCGCCTCGACGAAGTAGCTGGCGTCGCCGCTGCGCAGGCGGTCTGCGAGCGCGCGTGCCGCCGCCGCGTCGCCGAGAAACTCGCCCAGCGCGGCCGCCACGGCGCGCCGCACGCGCGGGTGCTCGTCGTTCGCCGCCGCGATCAGCGCGTCGCGCGCGTCGTTGCGCCGGGTCTGGCCGAGCGCGCGCGCCGCCGCCGCGCGCACCCCCCAGAAATCGTCGCCGCCCAGCGCCGCCGCCAGGGCCGCGATGTTGGCCGGATCGGGCAACTGGCCGAGCGCGCGCGCCGCCGTCACCCGATCGACAGCCAGCCGCGCCGCCGCCAGCTGCCGCCGCCACAGCGCCGCGTTCTTCTCGAGCCTGATCGTCTTCAGCACGACGTCGCCCGGATCGAAGATCATTTGCGTCGGGCGCGCGGGCAGCCGCAGCTCGAAGGCGTGCGTCGCCTCCGTCACCATCACGCGCTCGTCGTGCTCGTGCCCGTCGATCTCGAAGCGGACGGCGGCGGTGAACTTGAAGGCCGGGACCTCGGGGGTGATCGGTTGTTTCTGCGCGAGGCGCAGCGTGCCGAGCTTGCGGTCCTCGTCCCAATCCCAGCGTCCCTCGAGCTCGGGGTGGCCCGGGCGCGCGATCCAGCGGTCCAGCAGCTCGTCGACGTTGCGCCCCGTCGCTTCCTCGATGGCGCGCGCGAGATCGCGCGTCTCGACCGAGCCGTGCGCGTGCTTGCGCGCGTAGTGCGCGATCGATCGCCAGAAGGCGCCGTCGCCCAGCTCGTGGCGCAGCATGTGGAGGACGCGCCCGCCTTTCTCGTACAGGTGCGCGTCGAACAGGTGGATGGGTTCGTCGTACTGGCGGCAGACGACCGGGCGCTGATAACGGCCTGCTTCGTTCAGGTAGCCGTCGGTGTCGACGAGCAGCTCGAGGTCCGCCTCGTCACGGCCCTTGGCGTGCTCGCGCCAGACGTACTCGAAGTACGTCGCGAACCCCTCGTTCAGCCAGGCCTCGGACCACTCGCGGCACGTGAGCAGGTCGCCCCACCACTGGTGCGCCAGCTCGTGCGACACCAGGCCCTCGACGTCGTGATCGATCGCCGCACGCTCGTCGAGCAGCACCAGGTCGGTCAGCGTCGTGGCGGTGGTGTTCTCCATGCCGCCGAAGATGAACTCCGCGACGGTGATCTGGCTGTAGCGCGGGTAGGCATAGGGAACGCCGATGCGCTCCGAGAAGAAGTCGATCATCTCGGGCGTACGCCGGAAGCTGCGGCGCGCGTCGGCCTCGCGGCCCGGCGGAACGTAATAGTAGACGTCGACGCCCGTGCGCGGCGCGCGCTCGGCGATCTCGACGAACGGTCCCGCCACCAGCGTCACCAGGTAGGCCGGCTGGGGGAACTCCAGCGCGTAGTGCCAGCGCACGCGGCCGCCCGGCAGCTCGTCGCGCGTCCGGAGGACGCCGTTCGACAGCACGAAGTTGGCGGCAGGCGCGGTACAGATGACCTCGGTCGTGAACTTCTCGATCGGGTGATCGATGCAGGGCCAGTAGTGGCGCGAGTCGTCGTCCTGGCCCTGCGTCCAGCACTGCAGCGCGCGATCCGGGTGCTCGGCGTCGGGGGCGATGAAGTAGAGACCGCGGCGCGGCTGGCAGGCGTAACGGATCGCGACTTCCAGCTTCGCGCCCTCGGCTGGCGGCTCCGGGCAGACGACGCGCAGCTTCTCGCCGTCGTTATCGAAGCCGGCGGTGCGACCGCCGACGGTGACCGATTCGACGTCCAGTTCGACGGCGTCGAAGGTCAGTGCGGTCAACCGATCGCGGCGCGCGACCAGCGTCAGCGTCGCCGTGCCCGACAACCGCTTGCGGGCGAGGTCCAGATCCCATTCGAGACGGACGTGCTGGAGGCGGGCGGGGCGATCACCGACGAAGTGTGTGCGCGTACCGGGGGCGGCGAAGGGGCGGGGCATTCAGCGACGGACGTTACCGCGTTTCCAGCCTGCCGACGCGCGTCTCGAGATCGGTCACCCGTCCGGCGAGGTTCGACACGTCTCGCGCCGCCGTACGAACGGTCCGGCCCATCGCCCGCTGGCGCCGCGCCACCGTCAGCAGCGTCGACTCGATGACGTCGAGGCGCTGATTGCCGATATCGAGCCTCTGGTTCGTGATCTCGAGTCGCTCGTCGAGGACCTCGAGCCGTTCCTCGACGGCGCCGAGCCGGCCCTCGAGCCCGCGGTTTGTCTCCTGTTGCTCGCTCCGGAACTCGCGGAACTCCTCCCGGAACTCGTGCATATCGCTCCGGATGCCCTTCAAGATCTCGATCGTGATGTCGGAATCGGCCATCGCGCGCCTCCAAGCTTACCATCGGCCGCGATCAAAACTTGTTGCCGGCGTATCATCCCGGCGATGAGCGTTCGTGAACCGGTTCATCGCAGCCACCTCGTCGCCCGCGCGACGCCGGCAGAGGTGTACGCAATCGTCACCGACTTTCCGGCGTATCCGCGCCTGTTCCCGGAGATGAAACAGGTTCGCGTTGTGTCCACGACGGGCAACGTCGTGCGCGTCGAGTTCCGCGCCGAGGTCGTCATCGCCGTCCGCTACGTGCTGGATCTGTCCTGCGATCGCGAGACGCTGACGGTCAACTGGACGTTCGTCGAGGGCGATATCGTCACCGACTCGACGGGCGGCTGGCGGT
>DATMZL010000216.1:0-4487 GCA_035607075.1 Polyangia bacterium | reverse complement strand
CGATGCGGCGGGAACCAGACCCGCGCGGCGCGAATGCTGGAATCGCCCGCGGAACGCTGATCTCCCGCCTCGAACACTTCGGGATCACGCGTCCGCGGAAACGTGAGGGCTCACCTCAAGGCTGACGGCTGACGCTATTGCGTACACCCGAAAACATTCGCGCCGAAATGCGCCCCCACCAGCAATCGAGACATTGAACCGCTCCAATCGCCGCAGGTGTGGAGGAACGAATGCTGTAAATTACAGCTTGGTTCACTGACAAGCTGCTTGTTGACGGTCTGGTGATTTAAAGCCTGCCCTGGACCATCTGCGAATTCGGTAACGGCCTGACCGCTCGGACAACACGCGAACTTATTCTGCCCCTGATGGACGCCGATCATGTACTCGCCCTGGCTACAAGAATTCATCGATATGGGCGGGTTCCCGAATGTCCGAGGCTGCGTTCTCCAGACACACAGGTCGCGATCGCTGCGCGGATCAGTATTCGTCACGCTTTCTTGGGCGTAACTCACCTTGCGGCAATAGAGGTCTTCGTATGTTGAGTTGTAGCGCCAAACACCTTGCAATGCGTACCCCAATGGGCAGCAGTGCATCGTTGTATAAGGCTCTCCTCCTGAGGCGGAGTGCAGCGTACACGCCGTCCTGGGACGGTAGACCTCGACTGCTGCGCACAGGGACGAGTAGTCCATTTGACTTGCAGGATCAGTAGTCAATGGCGACGTCGAGCTTGTTGTCTCGCCATCCGTGGCGTCCGCCAGGCATCCCGCAAAAGAGACAGCGGCGCTAATCAGAAATACGCGAGTGACCTTCATCGTGTCCTCCTTGCGGTTGTCGTCCCTCAGGGCGCCTGCGCATGCAGTTCTTGTTCTTCCTTGGCTTTCTTCGGAGGCAGCAGCGTGAAGGCACCGGAAGCTTCCTTCCCGTCGGCGCTGTGGCCGGACATCTCGACGGTACGGATCGCCGTCGAGGAACTTGGCTGATGCTCCGTCAGATCCCGCAGCTCGGATGTCTTCTTCGGCGGCACGACCCCGAGACCTAGAAAGTTCGACGGGTCGTAGCTGCGGCGCATGGTCTCTCGGAAGCCGTCGGCCTCCTCGACCTTTTCGCTCAATTCGACGCGCTCGATCCGCACTTCCTGGCCGTAGCCGTGATACAGCCAAATCTTCTCGTGCTGACCACGTGACGGGTCCGCTTCCTCGACGCCGATGGAGATCACGACCCGATTCTTGAACTTCAGAGGAGCAAAAGCCCCGTTGGGAAATGCGACGACGCTCGATCCCTTTTCGCTTTTCCCCGTCGCATCCGAGGCAGTCACCGTCACGACGAACGAGCTCAGGCGGACGTCCTGCTCTCTCGCTTCGTAGCTGTGCTTCACCTGGTTCGTTGAGGTCGTCTCGGTCGCCCCGTCGCCAAAATCCCACTCGTACTTCACCGGAACCATCGGGCTCGACGTCGACGCCGATGACTGGCGAAGCTCCGCGGTCATCGACACCCGATCCAACGCGGTCCTCATGCGGCGCACCTGTACGACGAGTTGACGAGGCACCTCGCAATCGTTGACGTGCACGGGCGGAACCACGACCGTCTTCGAAGAGATGTTCCCCTCCACGATCACCGTCAACGCGCCCTCCAGGGGACGGTTCAATCTGAAGGGAATCCGATCGCCTCCCAGCACGTACGATCTCGACGAGGGATCTAGAAAGCGGGTGCCCAGAAACGTATCCGTATGATTTCGCGTATGCGCCTTGACCTTCAGGAAGTTCTGCTCCCCTCGACAGACCTCGGTCTTCTCGACCGACACTTCGTCAATCAGGGGAACGTTCGGGTCGTCGGGGTTTGGCTCCAGCGGCACAGCCGGAAGCCTCACGGGCCTGTCCAGGACGGCCAGATTGGTACTGGTGACCTTGGAAGCCGCTTCTGGGCTCGCCGGCTGTGGGGTGGGCGACGGACGACGAATCCACCACACCAGCACGCTCGCGAGCACGAGCGCCCCGAGCAGGACGGTCAACCTGCGCCTGTTTCCGCTGGTCGGCATTTGGCCTCCTCGAAAATTCGGTCCGCCGCGCATGTCGGCGGACCGATGCCGAGCGAATCTTCGAGGCGCGTTACGCGCCGCCGTTGCTGGCGACGTACACGCTGTACCAGAAATCAGCACCGCAATCGCCGGTGGTGTCGTTGACCCAAGGGTCGACGTACATTGCTTGTGCGGGCAACGAAGTGCTCGTACCGTCCGCTGGGTCGTTCCCGCCGCCGACAAAAGCGACGCTGTTCATGCTCTTGCGAATGATCTGAATGACCGGATCGGCGTCATACGTCACGGTGTACTGGTTAATGGCTGTCGCCTTATTGGCGAGCATCGTCGCCGGATCCGTGATCGGGATGCTCCCGATGCCCGCGATGTATGTGTACGTGTTCGCCGTGACGGGATTCGCGTACGTCGCTCTTACAACAATGCCGCCCGCGTAAGTGGCCGAGATGCGCTCGTAATGATTCGCCATGTACTTCCAGAGTTGGCTGGCGTAGACCGCACGCGGGTCGCTCCAATAATGATTCGGGGGCGCGTTCCAGTACGTATAACCGCCTTTCCCCGGATCGTAGCCCGGCCAGCACAAGAAGTACCGGGCGCCCGTCAGAAAGTAGTCCAGCTCCTGGTTCTCCCGAACTCGAGGCTGGTAGTCGCCCCACGTGGCGGGAAACCCTGGGTAGATTTGCTGCTTCATGAGAAGAAGCCCGATCCACGCCGCCGCCATCTCTGCGGAGACCGGGGCGGCCTGATAGCTCGACGCCGGATCGTTGGAGTTCGTGAGGACGTTGTGAATATCGTCGAGCCCGCTTGTCCCCAGGGCAGTCCAGATGTTCTGAAAGAGCGCGTCGTTCGTCGGATCGCCGGGCGTGTGGGTAGAGAGAGAGTACAAGTCGTTGACGGCCGACTGAGCTTGGGTCTTCCAATTCAGATCGCGCTGGGTGTTCAGGTACGCGAGGAGCTGGTTAACCGCCTGTTGAATCAACTGCGCCTCGGTCTGCCCAAACAGGGATTTGACCGCTGAATACAGCGAGTACGCCTTCTGGAGAGCGGAGAGGGCCGTCGCAGGATCGAGGGCCGCTTCTGCGCGACGGGGCACAGACCACGTCAACGTGGTCGCGAGGACCACCAGCGCCATCGCCTTCATTCGAATTCCCTTCAATCTCGTTCTCATGCCGCCTCCCTCTCTTTGGCCTGCGTCGAAAATGGTCAGGCCCAATGACGGCAACGTTAATCGGCGCGCCGCAGCCGGTCACGTAGGGGAGATCCTTACGGTATCCGTCGGAACCGGGGACGCCGTGGTACGCGAGCGATTTCTTCATTTTTTCCAGCCCAGTTCGGGGGCGAGCTCGTACTGAAAGCGCGAGGTTGCGAAGATGGACGGTCGCCGGCGATTCGAGCGATTGCTAGAAGATCAAATACGTCAGGCCGGCCTGTCGCATCGCGAAGCGGAGGTCATGCGCGCGGGTTTGCGAGGCCTCGACACGAAAGCGACGGCCGCTGAACTGGGGTGCAGCCCGAAGACTATCGACGAGCTCTGGCGCCGTATTTACCGAAAGATCGATTGCCGCTCGCGGCTCGAGACGGTCGCACTATTTCTGTCGCATTTGCTCGATTCGGGATTGACGGCGTCGAACGCGCGTAATGTTAGCGAGAGCGCCGACGATTAAATCCGAGTCGGGCCGTTGTTCTACTGACAGACGAGGGTACTCGCCGGCTTGACCTCGATCGTCCGCGCGAAGAACGAGCCCGTGAACGTCAGGCCGGAGCCGGTTCCGAAGCCGACCGACGCGGCCGGAGCGACGAGCGTGCCGTTGAACGGTGCCTCCATCGACACGCTGCCGGAGCCGGCGTAGCCCAGGGTGACCGTCTGCGTGTTCGTCCCCGTCGGCTGCAGGAAGCGCGCGTGGTAGACGAGCGTGTTCAGAACGAAGACGCGCGCGTTCGCGGCGACGCGGATCGTGGCGCCGTTGTTGATGGTCAGCGACCGGAAGTAGTAGTCGCCCGCGCCTGTCAGCGTCAGCGTGCCGCCGTTCAGCTGGAATGTGTCGTACGACCCGGGCCCGCGCGTGAACGTCCCCGAGCTCACGGTCAAGCTGCCGCCCGTCACCGGTGGAAAGCTGGGCAGCGTCGGTAGCGGCGGCAGCGACACCACGCCGAAGTTGGTGACGGTGCCGCTGACGTTCGCCGCGCCGGACACGTTGTTCATTCCGGCCGACAAGATGTTGCCGCCGATCGTCGCCCGATCCAGCACGGTCGCGCCGCTGACGCTGGTGATCCCGCCGGTGAACGCGTCGAAACCCACGCGCGTCGTGCCCGTGCCGGCGTTCGCGATCGCCGCCAGCGATGTGCCCGGGCCGTTGACGTGCGCGCGATCGTCGACGAGGAAGCTGAAGCTCGATTCGATCCGCGTACCGACCGTCACCGTCTGGGTCGCCGTCACGCTGTTCGGGCCGTCGCTGGC
>DATMZL010000736.1:0-5098 GCA_035607075.1 Polyangia bacterium | reverse complement strand
CGCGGCTCGCCGGGATCATCGTCAACCCGAGCCCCTACTGGCCCGACCTCACCGCGAATGTCGCCGTATGGAACGACATGGTCGCAGCCGCGAGCGCGAGTGGCCTCCGCAACATTCCGGCCCCGACCCCCAGCGCGGGCGATCCGCTGGTCCGTCCCGCTGACGGCGAGATCGACCATACGACCACGAACAGGTCGGAAGGCGCCAAGCTCATCGTTGATCTGTCCGCGCGATTGAGCGCGCCCTGGCGGCCGCTGGTCGTCGTGACAGGCAGCCGCCTGACCGACGTCGCGGACGCGTACCTCATCGACCACACGGTGACGGACCGCGTGGTCGTCGTGTCGGCGCTGGGCAGCGCCACCGGCGACGGCGGTGGTATGGGCTGGCCCAACGGCGAGCTCGACGCCTGGGCTGATTGGATCGTCGGCCAGCGATTCCGCTACATCCAGGTCAACGGGTACTACGACCAGCGCAGTGACGTAGCCGATGCCGCCAATCTGCCGGCCAACGCGTTCGGCGCCTGGATGGCCGCGAAGATCCCCAGCATCCTCGAGATCCCGATGTCGTCCGACCAGATCGGCGTTCTGTCGGTCGGCCTGCCGGCCTTCGTCACGGCGGTCTCGCGCGCGGTCGTCGACGGTACGGCGTCGTTCGACGCCACGACCGGGCCGCCTCTCGTCGGCCAGGCCGATGGCTCGGCCTGGGTGGTGCCGAGCTGTGATTCAGCGATGGCCGCCGATCGGCTCTGGAAGATCCTGCGGGATCCCAGCACCTTCGCCCACTGACGCAGCGAAGGCTTCGCGCCCGCCGCCCGGCCGCTACCTGCCGTAGCCGACGGCCACGATGTTCGCCTGCACGGCGTCGTCGGTCGCGTCCGACGGAAGGCCTTTCACGACGACCCCCTCGAACCAGGTTCCGGTGCCGCCGTTGCTGCCGTCGCCTCCGGTGGCGAGGATGATCGCGCCTTGCTTCTTCTGCGGGCTGTAGCCCGGCGGGCGCGGTCCGTACGTGCTCGTGTTCGCGTTGAACTTCCACGCGAGCTTGCCGGATTGTGCGTCACCCGCCTTGAGCCCGAAGCAGCCCGAGCTGGTCATGCCGGAGGGGCAGCTGCTGGCGGTGGGGCCCTTCACCATGGCAGTGACGTAGTTAATTCCGGTGATGGAGGTGTTGCTCGGCACCTTGCCCGCGCCGTTCTCCCAGCCTTCGAACATGCCGTTCTCCAGGTCCGCGCCGACCCACGGGCCGCTGCCCCCGCCGCTCTGGCCGAACTGGGTGCAGTTGCCGTAGTGCACGACCTCCATCGTGGCGTTGCCCTCGTCCCAGCCCGACAGCTCGGCGTTTCCGTAGCCGAAGCAGCAGTACTGGCTGTACCGCTTTGCATCGATGACCATGTACTCGGCTTCGGATTCGTCGCCGGTCGGCATCCCCCTGGTGGCGTGGTTCCAGGCGTCGGTCGAGGAGCTGGCGGTGCCGTCATAGGCGTTCTTCAGCGTCACCGTCGTCGCGTTGGTGACGTCGGCTGCCGTCCAGAACGGCTTGAAGTGGCAGTTGTTTGGAAACGAGTTATCTGGGCAGTCGGCGGTGTTCGCGGCAAAGAAGAGCGGCGAATTTGCGGCGATCGTCTGCGGGCTCGTGAAGGTGACCGTCGTCGAGCCCTTGGTGACCGAAGCCTTTCCCGGAAGCTTCACGCCGGTTCGATAGCCGACGTCGAGACTGAAGGCCGTCTGGAAGATGCCCGAGACGGTATGTCCCCCGACCTTGATCTTCGCACTGGTGACGTTGGCGGGCTTGGCACCGTTGTGCAGCCAGTACGCCCACCACGTGACGCGGAGGTGGTTTGCGTTCGGCGACTGGTCGTAGATGACCGGAATGGTGCAGGTCGCGCCCGAGCAGAACGAGTCCTGGGTCGCCATGTCGGAGAACCCGCCGCTGCCGACCATGATGTCCTTGGTGGTGTTGTCCGAGGATCGCTGGACCTGGTAGAGCGGGCCCGTGTACGCGCTGTAGAGCGCGCGCGCCACGCTGTGCGCGGCGGCGCAGGGCGTACCGCCCGCCTGGTAGATGTCGCATGGGCCGGTGGGGTTGGGACCGCCGCCGGCGCCGGTGCCGCCGCTCCCGGTCGTACCCGCGGCGCCAGTGGTACCGCCGCGCCCTGCGGCGCCCGTCGTTCCGGCCACGCCGGTCGTACCGCCGCGCCCTGCGGCGCCGGTCGTTCCGGCGAGGCCGGTCGTGCCGCCGCGCCCGGCGGCGCCGGTCGTTCCAGCATCGCCTGCTCCGGCGCTGCCCGTCGTTCCAGCCGGCGCGCCAGCCGCTGCGCCCATGCCTCCCACTCCGGCGGGGTCCGTCGTGCCCGCCACCCCACCCGTGCCGACATCGATCGACCCTGCCGCGCCGGCGTCACCGACGTTTCCGCCTGCACCCGTCGTACCCGCTGATCCGGCCGTTGTTCCACCCGTGCCGGGTGAACCCATGCCGGGCCGATCCGGGACACAGGCCTCCTGGAACGTTGCGCCCAGGAGAATGAGAGCGATGCCGAGCGCAGCCTTCCTAAATACGATACCGCCGGGAATTGCCGTCATATTGCCGGTCAATTGGCGGCGAGGCCTGTCGTCTTGTTAACAAATAAACCAAGCGCGCTCCTCGGGAGAAACCCAGTGATTTCCGGGTCAGGCCGGTCGACCGAATATGTCACCTTTTTTAACAAAATAGCGTCGCCGAGCCAGTAAGGGATGGGGTCATCCGATGGGCAAAGCCGCTCCTCCCTGCGTATCCATCGCGTGCTTGGCCGGTGTTGCGCTGGCCGCGTGCACGGGAAACATCGGTCCGATGTCCAGCAGGCCGTCGGGCGGCGGATCATCTGGTAGCGGGGCGGCGACGGGTATCGGGGGGACGGCGCCGGTCGTGGGTACCGGCGGGTCTGCCACCGGGCTGGTCGGCGGGGGCGGGGGCCCGGGCGGTACGGGAGGCGTGCCGGTCGTGCTCGATTGCAGCGCGACCGCGCCGGGACGATCCCCGCTGCGCCGTCTCACGACGTACGAGTACAACAACACGATTCGCGATCTGCTCGGTGACACGAACAACCCGGGCAGCGCGCTGCCCGCGCAGGTCGACAGCAAGCAGAACCTGTTCGGGAACGACGCCGACGAGCAATCGCCCTCGTCGCTGCTGATCGAACAGTATCAAAGCGTCGCCGAATCGGTCGCGGCCCGCGCGACGGCGAGCACGACCGCGCTCGGCAAGCTACACAGCTGTGCGAGCAACGTGACCACCGCGAACGAAGAATCGTGCGCCCGGTCGATCGCGACGTCGCTCGCGCCGCGCGCGTACCGGCGCGCCGTACCGACCTCCGAGGTCGACGAGCTGGTGGCGCTCTACCGCAGCGTGCGCGCGCTTTCGACGACGACCACGTTCGCGTCAGGCGTGGCGGCGATGATCGAGGCGATGTTGCAGGCGCCCGACTTCCTCTACCGGGTCGAGCTCGGCACGGCTGTCGCCGGCAATTCCGCGGTGATGCGGGTGGCGGGCCGGGAGATGGCGACGCGGCTTTCGTACATGTTCTGGCAGACGATGCCGGACGCGACGCTGTTCCAGGCGGCGGACGCAGGAATGCTGGACAGCAACGACGGCGTCCGCCAGCAAGCGCAGAAGCTGCTCGACGATCCGAAGTCCCATCCGATGGTGGCGTTCTTCTTCGACAACCTGCTGCCCATCCCCGACCTGGCCGGGCTGACACGCGACGCGACCACGTTCCCGAAGTGGTCTTCCAGCGTCGGTGTCGCGATGCGCAGCGAGGTGCAGCGCGTTCTCGAGTACGAGATCTACGAGAACACGGCGCAGCTCGCGCCGCCGTACGTCGCAGGCAGCTGGCCGGCGATCTTGACCACGCCCTACACGTTCGTGAACCAGGCGCTGTTCTCGTACTACGGAAGCGCGACGTTCGCCGCGGGCACCGCCGCGGTCACGGGCACGGCGCTCACGAAGGTGGACCTGAACAGCTCGCAGCGTCGGGGTTTGCTGACCCTGGGCGGGATGGCGGCGGGCTCGACGATCAGCAGCAACACGAACCCGGTGCTGCGCGGTAGCTTCATCGTCAACAAGCTGATGTGCCGCAACATCGAGCTGCCCGTCGGGTTCACGCCGATGGCGCCCGATCCGTACAGCGGCAAGACGGCGCGGGAGCGCTACTCGATGCACTCGGCGGCCCCGGTCTGCGCGATGTGCCACCAGTACCTCGATCCGCTCGGGTTCCCGTTCGAGAACTACGATGCCGTCGGTCAGTACCGCACGACCGAGCATTGGACCGACAAGACAACGGGCACGAGCTACGACACGCCGATCGACGCGAGCGGCGCGGTTCCTGGCGTGAGCGGAACGGCGAAGAACGCGATCGAGCTCGTCCAGCTGCTCGCGACGTCGCCCGACGTCGAGAGCTGCTTCGCCTCGCACTGGATGCGGTTCGTGTACGGGCGGTCGCTCGCGGACGCCGACGGCTGCAATCAACAGACGCTCGTCAACGCGTTCAAGGACAGCGGCTACAACGTCAAGCAGCTCTTGCTGGCTCTCACGCAGAGCGACGGCTTCCTCTACCGCCCGGCGCAATAGGAGCGATTCAAGCCATGACGCGGTTCAAGCTCAATCGTCGCACGGTCATCAAGGGCGCCGGCACCATCGCGATCGCGCTGCCGTGGCTGGAAGTCATGGGGCAGGGACGCAAGGCGCGCGCGCAGACCACGCCGGTGCCGCTCAAGCGGCTCGTGACCGTGTACCAGCCCGGCGGCGCCGTGCGCAGCGGCGCCAACGGTGACAAGTACACGCCCACCGGCAGCAGCGAGACCTCGTTCACGCTCTCGCCCATCCTCGCACCGCTGCAGCCGATCCAGAGCCGGATCATCGTCGCGGACGGCCTGAACCTCACCTGCGGCGATCAATCCAAGTACGCGGTCGAGCAGCACCAGGGCGGTTCGGTCGGCCTGTTCACCGGGGCGATCCAGCAGGGGTCAGGGAACTATCCTCCCAAGATGTATCCGTCGATCGACCAGGTGCTCGCGACGCGGCTGTCGACCGGAAAGGCCTACGGCAGCCTGCAGTTCGCCGTGCG
>DATMZL010000448.1:0-3560 GCA_035607075.1 Polyangia bacterium | reverse complement strand
CGGCCGTCCCCTGGAGCACGATCGCCGCCCTGCCGCGCCAGCCCGAAGCGCAGTTCCTCGCGACGCACGCGAAGCTCGTCGCCAAGGACGCGAAGAAGAAACCGCGTCGCTGATACGTGTGAGACTGGCGCCATGGGTTGGGACTGCACACTCCACGTCGTCGACGAGCGCTCGCTCGCGCGTTTCGTCGACAGATTTCTCGGTCGGACGTCAGAGAAGGCGCCGTTCGACGACGCGTTCGACAACGCCGCAGATCTGATCGCGAAGACGAAGCAGGCCCTCGCTGGCCCCGATCCCGAGGCCGCCGGTCGCACGCTGGGCGAGCTCGCGATCCTCTACGTCTCCGCCGAGACGCCGCACGCCTACTCCCGCGGCTTCTCGCTGTCGCTCTGGGACGAAGACCGCATGGGCGCGCCGATGCCGCCGGACGGCCTCGGTTCGGTGGAAGATTTGCTCGGTCCGATCGTCGACGCCTACCCGGCGGTTCGAAAAAGAGTGCCGTCGATGTTCCAACAGAACTACTGCGTCGGCCCCTTCATCCGCGCCGCCGACGTGCCGCGCGTCCTCGCGTACGTCGAGAAGACCCTCGCCGCGATGGTGCCGGGCGATCGCACCTACTACACGGTCCTGGCCCGCGTGCTGCGCGTCGCCGCCGCACGCGGCATGGCGTACTGGGAAGGGACCGACCTGGGCGTCGCCCAGGCGCACGCGAAGTGGCTGGAGGACGAGCGGCCGGTCGGTGGGCCGCTTCGGATCGCGCCGAGCGCTGTCAAGGACCAGCCGAAGGCAGTCTCCGGCGATCGCTTCGTCATGTACAGCGAGGCAGAAACGCCCATCCTCGACGTGTCGACGTTTCCGCCGACCACGCAGCTCATCTCTGGGTACCGGACGACGATGGCGGCCTTCACGCCCTGGAATACGGTGCTGATGAGCTCAGCGAACGATTTCAAGGTCCGTCCGCTGGTGTTCTCGCTGTATGAGGTCGCCGCGTCCGGTGGTACGCCCCGTCCCGTCGACTTCATCCTTCCATGGGATCTCGACGGGGCGTATTCGAGTCGAGACGCCCTCTTGCTGTTCCCCCACCGCTACATTCTCCAAACGCACCCCGATGCGCGGCCCCTGGCGCTGCGCGGGGGCCAGTTGACGCCTCTAGACCTTCCGCCCGCCACGGGACGAAAGGCCGTCGTGGGCTCCTTCCTCGAGGTGGTCTCCAACGCGGTTCGGTTTGGCGACGGATCGATGTTCGTCCTCTGGGACAGCCAGCCTTACCGGGTGAACGGCGGCCAGGTCACGGCGCTCGGCGGCGACGATCTTAGGACGTTGCATGACCCCCAGACCCTGGTCACGGTCTCCGACGACGCGATCGTCGGCCTCTTCCGCGGCACGCCGGTGCGCATCTCACGCGACGGCGCGCGCGAGACGATCTTGCCGCTGACCAACGCGCAATCGATCATGCTCGGTCGCGACGACGCGCTGATCATCCGCGAGGGCAACAACGTCGAGGGCGACGCGCTCAAGATCTGGTGGCCGCGGACGCACGAGGTGACGGCCGTGCAGGCAGACGTGTTCGGAGCTGAAGACGCGCCCCGGTTCTTTTACTTCGCGTCGGGCCTGCTCGTCGCGCACTACAAGCGCGAATGGCGCGCCCTGCCCTGGGACGCGATCGCCGCGCTGCCGCGGACGCCCGAAGCGAAGTTCCTCGCCGCGCACGAAAAGCTCGTCGCGAAGAGCGCCGCCCGCAAGAAGCGCTGAGTCACCGGAATCCGCGCTCTGCCTGCGCGTCCGTTCAGGTCCACCCGAGCGCGCGTCATATTTGCGATTTCGCCTTTAGTTCTACGAGGAATCGCTCGATGCCAGACCGGAGGTTCCGCATGGCATGGGGATCCGGAACGAAATCGAAGGAAGGCGCCTCGACCAAGAGTGACGCCATCGAGAACATCATCGGCCCGTCCTGCGTGATCCGCGGCGACCTGGTCGCCGACGGCGCGTTCCGCATCGACGGAACGATCGAAGGTTCGGTGGAGTCGCAAGCGTCGGTCGTGATCGGCGAGAGCGGCGTCGTCCGCGGCGGCTTGCGCGGAACCGACGTCGTCATCGCCGGCACCGTCCAGGGCGACATCCACTGCGCGGGCCACCTCGAGATCCTGGCCAAGGGCACGGTCGAGGGCGACATCGAGGCGAAGAGCGTGCGCATCGAGACCGGCGGCGTGTTCCGCGGAACCAGCCGCATGGGCGGAGGCGACCACGTGCCGGGCGCGATCCCGGCGAACCTGAGCTCCGTCGCGTAGCAGCACCATGGCGCGGGGCCCAAGCGACCCGAGCATCGATCTCAACCGGATCCTCAAGCAGAAGGACAAGCCGGCAAAGGCGAAGGCGCGCTGGCGAATCATGGTCGCCAGCGATCCGAGCCGTCCGGTGCGGACGTTCACGCTGCCGCGCCTGCTGCCGACGCTGATCTCGCTGTTCACGATCTCGCTGATCGCGGCGACCGTGATCCTGGCGTTCGGATCGTGGAAGCTGTCGGGATCGCTGGGCGCGCTCCAGCATCGCGTGCGCGCGATGGTGCAGGCCGCCGACAGCGTCGCGCTGGCGGGAGGCGCGAACAATGGGCGCAGCGGCGGCGCGAACGATCAGCTGCTGGCCGCGGCGACGGCGCGCGTGGTGCAAACGCCGAACGCGCGCTTCGGCAAGTTCGTCCTTCAGTCGGTGAACACCGGCGAGGAGGTCGAGGTCACCCTGAACCTGGATACGGGCGAGGTCGACCCCACGGGCTACGCGCGGCTGCGCCACATGATGCGCTGCCAGCGCACCACCGCCGAGACGCCGATCGATCCGCGCCTGATCGATCTGCTCTACCGGATCGCACAGCGCACGCACCAGAAGCTCCAGCTGGTGTCGGGGTTCCGCGCGCCGATGTTCTCGCTCGCGACGCTCAGCTATCACACGCGCGGCATGGCGGCTGACATCCGCATCCCGGGCATGACGCCGCTGATGGCGCGCGATCTCGCCGAATCCATGGGCGTGCATGGCCTGGGTTACTACCCGGTCTCCGGGTTCATCCACGTCGACGTGCGCGACGACAACGCGCGCTGGACCGATTACGGGCAGAACCGCCAGGACGGCGAGGGCACCGAGCACGGACCCTCCCACGGCGAGGACGTGCGCCGCGGCGAACTGGCGGCTGGCTCCGGCTCAGGGCCTGGGTAGGTTCACGCAGCCGGAATTTTCGGCGCGCAGCGCCACGAACGCCGACGCTTCCGGCTTCTGCTTCAGCGCGCGCAGCGTCGCGCGGTACTCGCCGGCGGCGCGGCAGGCATCGGCGTGGCCGGCGAGCGCGTGGCGTAGGCGGTCCGCCGCGACGTCGAGCTTTCCGTCCAGACGCGCGCGCAGTCCCTCGACGTAGGCGCGAACCGGATCTTCGGCGGCGGGGCGCGCGGTGGGCGGGCTGTCGGGCCGCAGGCCGGCAAGCGTCGCGAGGTCGACGTCGTGCGCGCGCGCCCCCGGTCCGAGCTCGTCGAGCGCTGCGGCGAGCGCACCGACACCGCCGGCCGCCAGGCTCT
>DATMZL010001578.1:0-3290 GCA_035607075.1 Polyangia bacterium | reverse complement strand
CCTATTCGGACTGGCATCCGCGCCCTTCCGCGCTGCGGTTCTCGGCCGAGACCCCAGGGGCGCGGAGCGTCCTCACAGGTGCCCCCAAAGGCTCACCCTCGCGCCGGCTCCCCGTGCTGCTTGGACGGGTCCTCGATGATTCGGCGTGACGGCAGGTCGATACACGAGCCATGCAAGGCGCACAAGGAGGCGGCGCGAGGAGGGGCGGGTGTTCTCTTTCGGGGACCTGGAAGCGCGCTCCTCGCCCGACCGAACGCGGGCCGAGAATCGCGGCGCCCGGGGGCGAGGATGCCAGCGCTGACAGGAGCGACGATGGCCGCGTAGCGGCCATTTCAGGAGCGGTCCCCGAAAGGGAACACCCGCCCCTCCGGGAGCCGCCGACAGGGTCGCGTCCAACAACTCGTTCAGGTCGCGTGCGCGTGGCGGCTCAAATAGGACGTCCGCTAGGCCAGCTTGGGTTTTTGCGCTTGACTTATATCTGTCGTGCATATATGTAATACGTATCTAACGATTAAGGAGAAGGCGGTCATGGCAGACATCAGAGGATTCGGGTTCGTGAGGCACCTGCGGGCGGAGACGTCCAGCCACGTCCTGTTCTTCCGCGGCGCGAAGCTGCGGCGAAGCGGGCGGGGCCTGGCGTTCTGGTTCTCGCCGTTCGCCGCCAGCATCGCCGAGGTGCCCGTCGACGATCGCGAGGTGACGTTCGCGATCCACGGCCGGTCGGCCGACTTCCAGGACGTCGTCGTCCAGGGGAACGTCACCTACCGCATCGTCGATCCGGCGGCGACCGCGGCGCGCATCGACTTCGCGATCGATCTGCGGCGCGGAGGTCACCTGCGCCAGCCGCTGGAGAAGCTGGCGTCGGTGCTGACCCAGCTCGCCCAGCAGCGGGCGCTTTCATACGTGAAGGACGCGGCGCTTCGGGAGGTGGTCCTGCGCGGTCACGAGGGAATCCGCGCGGCGATCGAAGCGGGGATGGCGGGCTCCGCGGTGCTGACCGACCTCGGCCTGGCGCTGGTGTCGGTACGCATCGCTTCGGTGAAGCCGTCCAACGAGGTGGAGCGTGCGCTGGAGGCGCCCACGCGCGAACGCATCCAGGAGGAGGCCGACGAGGCGACCTTCCGGCGGCGCGCGATGGCGGTCGAGAAGGAACGCGCCATCCAGGAGAACGAGCTGCAAAATCAGATCGAGCTCGCGCGCCGCGAGCAGCAGCTGATCGAGCAGCGCGGGCAGAACAGCCGCAAAGAAGCGACGGAGAAGGCGGAGGCCGGACGCATCGACGCCGAAGGCCAGGCGGAGCGGAAGCGCATCGGCAGCGACGCGGACGGCAACGGCATCCGCGTCGTCGAGGGCGCGCGCATGGCGATCGATCGCGAGCGGATGGAGACCTACCGGACGATGCCGCCCGCGGTGCTGGCGGCGATGGCCGCGCAGGAGCTGGCCGGCAAGCTGAAGGGCATCAACATCCAGCACCTGAGCATCACGCCGGAGTTGCTCGGGCCGCTCGTGACGGACGTGTTGCTGGCTGGCAAGCGCCGGCTGGAGGAGAAGGGGCGATGACCGCCGGCGGCACGGTCAGCCCGCGTGCCGTCGTCGTCACACGGCCGACCGAGCTCGAGGCCCTGCTCGCGCGTCACGGCACGCGCGAGCAGGCGCGCTTCTTCATCGAGCAGCGCGGGCGCAAGCTGCCGGAGGTCGAGGAGCGGCACCAGCGGCGCGAGCGCGCGCTCGCGGTCGTGTCGGCGGCGTTGCCGCTGCGCTGGCGGCGCGCGCACATCGACCGCGCCGATCTCTCCCGCTTCGTGTTCGGACCCGAGGATCTGATCATCGTCGTCGGGCAGGACGGCCTGGTCGCGAACGTCGCCAAGTACCTGTCGGGCCAAGCTGTGCTGGGCGTCAATCCCGATCGCGATCTCTACGACGGGATCCTGGTCCGCCACGAGCCTGAAGCCGCGCGCGATCTGCTCGCCAACTCGGCGGGGCGCTGGCGGACCGAGATGCGCACCATGGTGCAGGCGACAACCGACGACGGGCAGCGCGTCCTCGCGCTCAACGAGATCTTCGTCGGCCACCGCACGCACCAGTCGGCGCGCTACCGGATCCGCGTCGGCGACAGCGAGGAAACCCAGAGCTCGTCGGGCGTGATCGTCGCCAGCGGCACCGGCGCGACGGGCTGGGCGCGATCGATCGCGCGCCAGAAGGGCGATCCGCCGCGGCTCCCGTCGCCCACCGACGGCCGACTGGCGTTCTTCGTCCGCGAGCCGTTTCCCAGCCACGCGACGGGCACCAGCATCGAGCAGGGGACGCTGGGCGAGCGCGACGTCCTCCGCATCTGCTCCGAGATGAACGAGCTCGGCACCGTGTTCGGCGACGGCATCGAGGACGACCGCATCGACCTCGCCTGGGGGATGCGCCTGGACATCGGCGTCGCGCCGGATCGCCTCAACCTGATCGCGGGGTAGCGGCGTGTAGCGTAGTATCGGCGCGACATGACGCGCGCGCGTCGCGAGGCCGCCGGCAGCACCGACGAGGAACGCTTCCTCGCCGAGTACGACGTCAGCGTCTTCGATCGCCCGTCGGTGGCGGTCGACATCGCGCTGATCTCCGCGTTCGACGGCGACCTGTTCACGCTGCTGATCCGCCGGCACGACCACCCGTTCAAGGACCACTGGTCGCTGCCCGGAGGCTTCGTGCGTATGGACGAGAGCCTGGAGCAAGCCGCCGCGCGCGTGCTGGCGAACAAGGGCGGCCTGTCGAAGGTGTTCCTCGAGCAGCTGTACACGTTCGGCGTGCCGGCCCGCGATCCGCGCACGCGCGTCGTCTCGGTCGCGTACTACGCGCTGGTCGAGAAGGCGCGCTTCGTCGACGCCACGGGCCGCGGCGACGACGTCATCACGCCGCGCATCCGCGTCCCCTGGGACGGCGAGACGGGCGGCGCCGTGCAGGCGATCGGCCGCGACGGCAAGGCGCTGCCGCTGGCGTTCGACCACGCCGAGATCCTGGGCGTCGCCGTCAAACGCCTGCGCGGCAAGCTGGACTACGCGCCGATCGGCTTCCAGATGCTCGGCGACACGTTCACGCTGCTGGAGCTGCAGCACATTCACGAAACGGTGCTCGGCCGCTCGGTGAACAAAGATTCGTTCCGCCGCCGCATGCTCGCCTCCGGCATGCTGAAAGCGACCGGCAAATCCCAAACCGGCGTCGGCCACCGCCCCGCCGAGTTGTATCGCTTCGCCCGCAGGTCCGCGATCTAAGTCGTGCTTTCGTCACCTTCTAAGCGGGCCATCTCG
>DATMZL010000224.1:0-2538 GCA_035607075.1 Polyangia bacterium | reverse complement strand
TGACAGGGCATTCCGTGATGGTGTTCGGACTGCCCATGCAGTCGGGATCGTCGAGGTCGATCCGGCGGTCGCCGTCGTTGTCGACGCCGTCGCTGCACGCCGGCCGCGGCGACAGCGTGACCTGGTCGAAAGTGATCAGCCCGTCCTTAGGGACACTCCCGGTGACGGTCGGGTCGTCAGCGGGGACGGGATTGCCGTACATGTCCAGGACCAGCTGGCCCTGCGCATCCCACTGGCTGCCGACGATCGGATTTCCGCGGACGTCCAGCTGATGGATCGTGAAGGTCCAATCCCCGACCGTAACCTCGTGCGTGAACGTACCGGGTGGCCGATCGACGCTCTGGGGCGCGGCGCAAAGGGTGATGATGTCCTCCGCGTCGCCCTGCGTGCTGGCGCCCGTCACGCGGATGCTGTCGACGCCGTGATACCCGCAGCCGGGGCCAGCTTCCTTGTCAGTGAACTTCCACGACACGGTGTAGTGGCCGTGATCGGCGCAGCCCGCCGCCGACAGACCAGCGGACATGCAGAACGCGAGTGCGAGCAACCGGGGACGCCACTTCGACATGGGCGCCCCGGCTTATATCACTGTCCCACTAGAAGTTGACGCCCAGCGGCGCCACTGGCGTCGCGGCGCCGGCGCACCCGACCGGCTGGACGAGAACGTTCGTCGTCGACAACACCGTCCCACCGGGTCCGCCGGTGAGGAGATCCAGCGACACGTTGTAGGTGCCCGGCGCGGGCAGCTGCGCGATGAAGGATCCCTGCGTCTGGTTCGCCAGGCAATCGCTGTCGAAGGCGACCAGGTTGCCGCAGTAGCCGCCGCCGTCGATCCACGCGGTCACCGTATTTGCGTTTCCCGCCTCGGCGCAGGTCAGGGCGATGTTCGTCCCGTTTCTGACGATCTGCCACGAGATCGTCAGGTCGGGGATGCAGTTCGGGTCGCTGGTTTCGTGGGGCACGCAGCTGGGGCCCGAGCTCTCGACGAAACAACCGGACGCCGACAGGGCGAATCCGCCAGCGAGAACGGCGAACAGCACGGGAGCACGCAACGACCTACGATTTCCCTCAACTCTCATCAAATTCTCCTGGTTTGAAGAAAGAAAACTGGAGTCACGGACGGGCGCAGACTCCCGAGCTATTCATCATGCATTCCGTCGCACAGAGTGCGACAAGCTGCATCGACTCGACCTCGGTTGGCTGACCGCGAGCGACCTCTCGCAATATCGGTGCCGGCCGCATTACCTGTAGAAGGTCGACGCCGTCGGCGCCGACCGCCATGAGCGAGACCCGATACCGCTCGTCGCCGTGAGTTTCCCGGATATTGAACGGCGTCGACCCTGTCTGGCGCGCGCAGGGGAAATCACACTGGGCGTTATCGGCACAGGGCTGATAGCCGTCCACGGCACCCCCAACACCCGTGAGCTCGAGCCTCACCGTCGCGATCGGGGGGGAGGCGCACCCACAGTCGGTGATTGCGTTGCCCGATTCTGATCGGATCACCCAGCTGATCTCGACCGCACCGCCGTCGATCTCCACGCACGCCGCCGACAGACAAGCGAGGGACAGCAGTGCCGTGGTCAGCTTCATTTCCGGGTGGCGCCTGATAATCCAGCGTAGGAATCCGTGCCGGTCATGTCAAACTGCCAGCCACCCATGGAGGTCACCGCCTGATGATTCCACTCATTCTGCAGGCCGGCGGCGGCGAGCAATCGCTCGATATCATCTCGCTGCTGCTCAACGCATCGCCCGTCGTCAAAGGGGTTCTGGGGTTGCTCATCTTGATGTCGGTGGCGTCGTGGTTCGTCATCGGATCGAAGTCGCTTTACCTGGCGAACGCGGCGTCGCGGTCGACCAAATTCCAGGACAACTTCTGGAAGACCGGCCGGCTCGACGAGATCTGGCGCATCAGCGAGTCGAGCGCGCCCTCCCCGGTCGGCGAGGTGTTCCGCGCCGGCTACACCGAGCTGGCGAAGCTGCAGAAGCGGCGGCAAGAGAACGTCGACACCGCCGGCGAGGCGTTGCTCGGTGACATCGAGAGCATCCAGCGCGCGCTCGATCGCGCGCGCACGACGGCCATCACGGAGATGGAATCGCGCGTGCCGTTGCTGGGAACGACCGCCAGCGCAGCGCCCTTCATCGGCCTGTTCGGAACGGTCTGGGGCATCATGAACTCGTTCCGCAACATCGGCGCGAAAGGCGCCGCGAACCTGGCGACCGTCGCGCCCGGCATCGCCGAAGCTCTTGTCGCGACCGCAATCGGCCTGATGGCGGCGATCCCGGCCGTCATGGCCTTCAACTTCTTCTCGCGCCGCATCCGCGTCATCGCCGCCGAGATGGAGACGTTCTCCAGCGACTTCCTCAACATCGTGCGCCGGAGGTTCTTCTAGCCATGGCCATGTCGACCGGCTCGTCCGGCTCGATGCTGACGGAGATCAACGTCACGCCGCTCGTCGACGTCATGCTGGTGCTGCTGATCATCTTCATGGTGACCGCGCCCATGCTGCAGACGGGGGTGGACGTCAACCTCCCCCAGGCCAA